>NZ_CVTX01000053.1:0-231 GCF_900005715.1 Pseudomonas sp. 34 E 7 | reverse complement strand
TGGTCAGGGTCGCGGTGTAAGTGATCTGACCGCCTTCGGTCACGGTCGAACCGGCCGTCAGCGTGACAGTGGTGGTATCGACCACATCAGTAATGGTAGTAACCGCAGGCGTCGTGCTCGGCACCAGGTTTTCAAAGTTGCCGCCGGTTGCACCGGTAATGGTGGTGGTGACGGTCGAACCGTTAACGTAGACGTCGTTAGCCGGGGTATCCACGACCACTGTACCAACCG
>NZ_CVTX01000075.1:0-21014 GCF_900005715.1 Pseudomonas sp. 34 E 7 | reverse complement strand
CGCCGCACCGGCGCACGCAGCGGGCTGAACTGGCCGTTGTGGGTCACGGTATTGGATTGCAGGTCCATGGGCAGGATCAAGCTGGCGATCTGGCCCTTGGCTTGCCAGGCGGCGCGCATGGCTTCCTGCAAGTCTTCGCCCACACCCGACGCGGTGCGCGAGGTGCGTACCCAACTGGACACAGTACCGGCCAGGGCCTGGATGTCGCTGGCCAAAGGCGGATCGTAATTGACGTGCCATGACGCGTGGTCGCCAATCACATTGACGATGGGCGTGTTGGCGCGCCGTGCGTTGTGCAGGTTGGCGATGCCGTTGGCAAAGCCAGGGCCCAGGTGCGTCAGGGTCATTGCCGGTTTGCCGGCGATGCGGCCGTAACCGTCCGCGGCACCGGTACACACCCCTTCGAACAACGACAACACCGGCTTGAGGGCGGGTGCACTGGCCATCGCGGCCACCAGTGGAATCTCGGTGGTTCCCGGGTTGGCGAAGCAGTACTCGATACCGCTTGCCGCTGCCGCATTCACTATCAGTTGCGCACCATTCATTGTCAGCCCTCTCACTTGAGCGTTTTCTTTGATGAGATTTATCACACATAAAACCATACAGGACAAGTATTTTTAATCATAGATCTCTTATATTGAGATTTATGCGATATTTAAATCGAGATAAGTTAATGTGATGACCTGTAGGAGCGAGCTTGCTCGCGAAAAACTCACAGGCACCGCGTTCCTTCAGGAGGCACGCGTTATCGTTGACGTTTTTCGCGAGCAAGCTCGCTCCTACAGTGGATCCGGGGCGTTTTCGCCTATAGTGCATACCCGCGTGCAACCCCTTCTCTAGGAACGAAATGAGCAGTCTGAACAAGTTGTTGAGGGTCCTGGATCTGATCGGTCCACAGACGTTGAAGATCGACCCGGACACCATCGCCGAGCGCATGGGCCTGTCGCGTGCCACCGCGTACCGCTACGTCAAGGAGTTATGCGACGCCGGGCTGCTGACGCGCGTGGACGCCGGCAACTATGGCCTGGGGCCGCGCGTGATCGAGCTGGACTGGATGATGCGCCAGTACGACCCCATCCTCCTCGCCGGGCGCGAACTGATGCATGAGTTGTCGGCGCAGACCGGCCTTGCGGTGTTCGCCAGCGTTTTCTATGACGGACGCATCATCAACACCTACATCGCCGAACCCACCGACACTTACCACTTCTCCTTCGGGCGCGGGCACCCGCTGCCGTTTTTTCGTGGCGCGCAATCGAAGGTATTGATCGCCTTTCAGAAAGGCCGTCGCCTGCAACGCCTGTTCGAAGAACACATGGCCGGCGATGCGGACAGTGCCTACGACTGGGCAAGCTTTTCCAAGGCCACGAAGAAGATTCGCAAGGACGGCTATTGCATGACCCACGATGAACTGAACCTGGGCCTGACCGGCATCGCGGCGCCGATCATCCAGCCGGATATTGACGAGGTGGTGGGCAGCCTGTCCGCTGTCGGCAGCACCCAGAGCTTCAAGCTGCTGCGCCAGGAAACCGTGATCGAGATGGTGATGGACACCACCCGGCGGATTGCCGAGAACATGCGCAATCAGCCGGGCGCCGCCGCGTCCTGAGGTCAAGACGCGACAGCCAGGGTGGATCAGAACGGTACGGCGACGGTCACTTGGCTGTACACATTGGTGCCGTTGCCGACGGCCTGGTTGCCGCCCGTGGTGGAGTCCTGTTTCGGTTTGTAGAGACCGATCAGGGGCGTGATGATCAGGTGCGGGTTGACCGCCCACTCGGCGTACACGTCCAGCTCCCGCGCATCGAGGTTCAGTGCATTGCTTTTGCGCACGGTCTCGAAGTCGAAGTACAACGCGCCCAGGGTCAGGTTTTCCAGCGGCGTGGCCTTGAGGCCCACATGATGGATGCGGGTGTTGCTGTTGAACGGTCCGGAATAGTTGCCGCCGACTTCGCCTTGCAGCCAGGTGCCGTAGCCCGTGCTTTGGCCGGTGAACAGCGAATCCCATTTTTGTGAGTAGCGGGCGTAACGGTAGGTGACCTTGGGTGCCCAGGCGACATCGGCAAAGGTGTAACCGGCTTCGCCGTACCAGGCTTTTTCCGGCCCGCTGTCCTTGTCCTGCCAGGCGTATTCGAAAGCCAGGCTGACATTGGGCAGGCCCGCGTCGCCTTCGCCACGCACGCTGTAGATATTCATACCCTTGCGCTGGCGCTGAAAATCACTGGCCCAGCGATCGTTTACATCGATGCCATGCACCCAGGTCAACCCCAGGGTGCCGGGCTTGGTGGTGTAATCGAGGGTACCGGCGGCCACTTCGGTTTCGGCCTGGGCGCGGTTGTCGGACTTGAGCCACAACAGACTGCCATGCAGGCCGTCCTTGCCACCCAGGCGCAGGAACGCGGTCTGATCGAACGCATGCCGCGCCGCCAGATAGTAGGCACCGCCCCGGTTCAGCGCGCCATCGGCCGGGCCCTTGCCCAGGTTCGGCCCGTCATCGTTGACCAGGAAGCCCCTGCCGAGCTTGACCACCTGGCGCCCGCCGGAAATATCCACGCCGTCCTGGCCCAGTGCCGGGAACAGGTCGCCGGAGCGCCACCCGAGGTAAGCGTCTTCGATTTTGGTGGTGCGTTCGGTGCCCAGGGTATTGCCGGCCGCGTCGCCGTCGCCCCAGGTGGCGGAGCTGAGCAGGGCGAACGCACCGTAGGCGGTGCCGTTGCCTGCCAGGGACTGGTCGCCGCTCAGGCCGTATTTGATAAAGCCTTCACGCCAGGTTGAGCCGCCCGACGTGCCGTTGTAGTTCTTGCGACTGTTGAACATACCGAATACGGCAGTCATGTCTGCGTTGAGATGGCGGCTGTCATCGCTGTACAGCTCATAGGCCTGGGCCTGGCTGATGGCGCAGAGCGTCAAGCTGCATGCCAGCGTACCGCCGAAGAATAAAGTGGATGGGTAGCGCATGATCGAAGCTCCTTGAAGCGCGTCGTTAAAGGCTGTCTCAGATAGCGGCAACAGGGGTGCAGCGACGCCGCGCCCCTGTTGGCCGAGGGTTACTCGCCCGCGCGCTTATTGACGAACAGCAATTGCTGGCCGGTGAACTCCAACAGCCCTTCGAGGCCGAACTCGACACCGAAGCCGGACATTTTGCTGCCGCCGAATGGCGTATTCGGTTGGATCCGGGCGTGACAGTTGACCCAGGCCACGCCACTTTCCAGGCGGCTGGCCAACGCCTGCGCCTGCTCGACATCCGGGCCCCATACCGAGCCACCCAGGCCCATGTCACCGGCGTTGGCGCGGCGCAGCACGTCCTCGACGTCGCTGTAAGCGATCAGCGGCAACACCGGGCCGAATTGCTCCTCGTCCACCAGACGCTGGCCATCGGTCACATCCGCAACCAATGTCGGTGGGTAAAAGAACCCCGGACGGTCCAGACGGGCGCCGCCACACAGGACCCGCGCCCCCTGATCCCGTGCATCGGCGACCAGGGCTTCAACCAACTGCAATTGCTCAAGGTTCTGCACCGGCCCGAAGTTGACGCCGGGCTCCAGGCCATCACCCACCACCTGGCGCTGGGCAATCAGCGTCAGCGCGTCGGCGAAGGCCTCGTATTGGGATTCGTGAATGTACAAACGCTTGAGCGCTGCGCACGTCTGGCCCATGTTGAGGAAGGCTGCCTGGAAAATTTCCTCGGCGACCTCTTCCACCGATGTGCCGGGCAATACAATCGCAGCGTCGTTGCCGCCCAGTTCAAGGGTCAGGCGCTTGAGATTGGTCGCAGCGCCGCGCATCACGCTCTGGCCGGTGGCGGTGGAACCGGTGAAGACAATCTTCTGAATGCCGGGGTGCGAAGTGATCGCACTGCCGAAACCCTGCTCGCCGGTCACGCAGTTGATCACACCGTTGGGTACATGCTTCGCAATGATTTCCACCAGGCGCAGGGTACTCAGCGGCGTCAGGCTCGACGGCTTGCTGACCACGCAGTTGCCGGCCCGCAGCGCCGGCATGATGTGCCAAACGGCAATCATGAACGGCCAGTTCCATGGCGTGATGGACGCCACCACACCCAGGGGTTTGCGGTGCAGCTCAATGCGCTGGGTCGGGGTTTCTTCCACCAGCTCCACTTCAATCTGCTGCCCGGCCGCATAGCGGGTCCACGCGGCGGCGCCCATGACTTCGGAAAACGCCAGTTCCAACGGTTTGCCTTGTTCCTGCACGATCAACCGGGCCAACTCATCGGCGCCCTGCTCGATACTCTCGGCAATCGCCAACAGTCGCTCGCAGCGCTGGGCATGGGAAACGTGACGCCACGCCTTGAAGGCCACTTGAGCGGCGGCCACCGCGTCGTCCAATTGAGCCAGCGAGCCGGCCGGGCATTGGGCGAATGCGGCGCCGGTAGCCGGATTGATCACATCAAACTGCCCGTTTTCACCGGCAACCTGAATCCCATTGATAAGCATCTTGTAGTGGTGCATGTGTCATCTTCCTTTAACGCTGGCGAGCCTTGCCGGACAACGGCAAGCGAACAGTGTGCAGTGGGGCGGTATCGCTTGATGCCTTAGAGTTTGTGGCTGCCCAGCGCCAGGAAGCGCTGCGGCGAGACCTTGCGCAGTCGCACGGCGAGAAAAATGCCGCCCAGCAGCGCCGCTGGAATGACCGCGCACAGTGCGTAGGACAAGAGCTGGCTGGCGCCGGTGAGCACATCGAAATGCACCACCGCCAGTATCAGCACCATCAGCAAGGCCAGGCTGGAGAAAATCGGCAGGATACGCCCGCGCCAGAGGCCGACATTGAGTTCCGGGTGCCGGTGGAAATACACACACACCGAGATCGAAGTCATCGCCATGAGCAAGATCACGCACAAGGTGGCGAGGTTGGAGAACCAGGCGAACAGTTGCAGGATCGGATCGGCATCCATCGCGGCGAAGATCAGTACCACCACGGCGGCGATCAGGCTTTGCAACGCCGAGCCCATATGCGGGCTCTGGTGCACACGGTGGGTGGTGCCCAACAGACTGTGCAGCAGACCGTCGCGCCCGATAGCGTAGAAATAGCGCGCCGCGGCGTTATGGAATGCCAGCATCCCGGCGTAAATGCTGACCATGAACAGCACCCGGATAATCTGCGTCAGATATGGGCCGACAAAGTGGTCCGACATGCCGTAGATAAAGGTGGTTGGGTCCTGCAGGGCTTGCAGCATCGGCACGATTTTATCCGTACCTACGCCCACCACCATCGACCAGACCGACAGCGCGTAGAAGCCGCCGATCAGCAGCACCGAGCTGTAGGTGGCAATCGGAATGGTGCGGTGCGGATTTTTCGCTTCTTCGCCGTAAATCGTCGTGGCCTCGAAGCCGATAAAGGCCGCGAAGCAGAACAGCAGGCCGATCGACGGGGTACCGCTGAGCACATGCTGGCTGGTGAACGAGTCGAGATTGACACCGCTGTCGCCGCCAGTCTTGAGAATCGCAATATCCAGGGTCAGGATCGCCAGGTATTCGGCAATCACGACCACCGACAAGACGCGGGCGGACAGATCGATCTTGCGATAGCCCAGGATCGCGATGCTGACCATCGCCATCAGCGAGTAGGACCACCAGGGCAATACCAAGCCGTATACGCTTTCCATGGTGCCGCTGACCACGCCGCCGAACATGCCATAGAGGCCGACCTGCAGGATGTTGTAGGCAAACATCGCCAGCACGCCCGCCGCCCCTCCGGCCAGGCCACCCAGGCCGCGCGAGGTAAAGGCGTAAAAACCACCTGCGTTGGTGACATGCTTGGCCATGGTGGTGTAACCGACCGAAAACGCCAGCAGCACGGCCAGGGCCAGCAATAACAACGCCGGGGTGCCGGCACCGTTGCCCAGCATGATGCCAATCGGGAAACCTCCGGCGATAACGCTGAGCGGGCTCGCCGCCGAAATCACGAAGAAGATGATAAAGCCGACACCCAAGGCGCCACGCTTGAGCTCCGTGGAGCTGTTGACCGGGATAGATACACTCATCTTATTAACCTTATTGTATGAGGCAGTCGCTGTGGTATAGGACCGATCAAGGCGCCATCGGTACCAGATAGCGCTTTTGTTTTTGGGATTGCACGCTGTATTCGATCCTATGCCCGCCCACGAACACCCCGCTATCCCAAATCGGTAACATCGCCGGCGTCACCCCCGACCGGCAATGCCCCGAAAGTCACGGCCGATTTGGGATAACGGTGCCCTTCTGCATTCAGGCATGCTAGGTCCAGCCCTCTTTTACGGACGCCAGCCATGCCCTTTACCGACTCCAAACGTCGCTGGCTGATACTTGCCATCATTTCAAGCGCGCTGCTGCTTATCGTCATTGACATGACGGTGCTGTACACCGCGCTGCCCACACTCACGCGGGAGCTCAGCGCCACGGCGTCGCAAAAGCTCTGGATCATCAATATCTACGCGTTGATCGCCGCCGGCCTGCTGTTGGGCATGGGCACCCTCGGCGACCGTCTCGGGCACAAACGGCTGTTTATCGGCGGCCTGAGCGTTTTCGGCCTGTTCTCGCTGATCGCTGCGTTCTCGCCATCGGCCAGCGTCTTGATCGTTGCCCGTGGGTTCCTGGCGGTGGGCGCGGCGATGATGATGCCCGCCACATTGGCCCTGGTAAGGTTGACGTTTACCGACCGACGCGAACAGGCGATGGCGTTCGGACTATGGGCATCAGTGGCTTCAGGGGGCGCCGCATTCGGACCGGTCGTAGGTGGATTGTTGCTGGAGCATTTCTGGTGGGGTTCGGTATTCCTGATCAATGTGCCAATTGTGCTGTTGGCCTTGCTGCTGGGGGCGATAGCCATTCCCGATCATCCGGGAAATAGCCAGACACGCTGGGACTGGCTGGGTTCGCTGCAGGTCATGATCGGTTTGATCAGCGTAGCTTATGCGGTCAAGGAGCTGGGTAAACGGCAACCCTCCTTCGAGGCCATGCTGATAGCACTGGTCCTGGGCACGCTATTTCTGGCGCTTTTCATTCGACGTCAACGGCGGGCCGATCAGCCGATGCTGGATCTGTCGCTGTTCTCCACGTCTGGCTTCAGAAATGCGGTGATTTCGGCAGTGGTATCAGCCGCCGCCTTGATCGGCATGGAACTGGTCTTCAGCCAACGCCTGCAACTGGTGCTGGACCTGTCGCCGCTGGAGGCGGCGCTGTTCATCCTGCCGCTGCCGCTGGGTTCGTTCGTCGCCGGGCCGCTAGCCGGGCATTACCTGCCGCGCCTGGGAGAGCAGCGCATGCTGTTCTGGACGCTGCTGCTTTCGGCTGCCGCAATGCTGACCTACTTGCTGGCGCACAACGCCGCAGTGCCAGTGCAGATCGTCAGCCTCGCGCTGCTGGGCCTTACGATGGGCGCCGCACTGACCGCAGCGTCCAGCACGATCATGCTCAGCGTGCCCGCCGACAAAGCCGGCATGGCCGCCTCCCTTGAGGAAGTCTCCTTTGAACTGGGCGGCGCCGCAGGCGTGACGTTGGCGGGCAGCCTGTTATCGGCCATCTACGCCTACTCGGCGAGCCAGACGATTGCGCCATGGCTGGCCCTGAACCCCATGATCTTCGAGAGCCTCGACGATGCGCTGGTGGTCGCCGCGACGCTGGCGCCGGAGGACGCGGCGATGCTGATCGGGTCGGCCCGTTCGGCGTTCGACGCGGGTTTCGTCGCCGTACTGGCCACCTGTGCGGCATTGCTGTTGATGGCAGCGCTGCTGGTCAGGCCACGCAACCGGGTGTCATGAATCAGTGACATCAGCCGATGCAGTAACACATCCAATAAAAAAAGTCGGTGGTGCCACACCAACCGATGATCGATCAACACGCGGTTTACCAGTGAGATAGCCCAATGCTCGACGCCCTTTCCATCCGTTTGAAATTCGTCCTCTTGTCGGGTTTGTGCCTGCTTGGCGTGATCGGTCTGATCGTCGGCATGAATCTCTACCAGGGCAACCAGAACAACCAGTTGATCAGCACCTCGAGCAGTACGATGCTGACTGACAGCGGCAAGACCCTGCTGCTGGCCAGGGCGGCGGAACAGGCGAAGAACCTGCAGGGCGAATTCGCCCGCAGCCGGCAGATCATCACCGCTTTTTCCGACCAGGCGGCCGGCTTGCGCACCATGGCCGCCCAGCGGGGGTTGGCGGCTGCGACATTGCGTGAAGAACTTAACCTGGCGCTCAAGACCACGTTCGAACGCAATCCCGAGATTCTCGGGCTTTGGCTGGTGTACGAACCTGATGCGCTGGATGGCAAAGACAGTGAGTTCGTCAACGACGCCGCACGCGCCGCCAACGAGAACGGACGTTTTGCCAGCGCCTGGAATCGCGGCGCGGGTCAAGCGATGAATATTCTGGTTCCCGAAAGCGATTTGCAGAAGACCGAGTTGAGCATCAGCGGCACGCCCTACAACAGTTGGTACACCTGCCCGCGAGACACGCGACGCACTTGCCTGATGGCCCCCTATGCCGACACCCAGGCCGGGCAGGTTCAACTGATGACCACGCTGTCGATGCCCCTGATCGCCGATGGCAAGGTGATCGGCACCCTTGGGGTCGACCTCGCGCTCGGCGCCCTGCAAGCTGCCGCGAGCGATGCCCAGCGCACCCTGTTCAACGGTTCAGGGCGCATGCTGATTGTTTCCGACAGTGGCGTACTTGCCGCCTACAGCGCGGATGCGAGCCAGGTCGGCAAAAACATCGACGTTCCGTTGAAGGATGAGGGCAAGGCCGTGCTTGCGGCATTGACGCAACAAAAACCGGTGGTGCTGGTCGGTGATGCGCTGATTCGCGCTGTGTACCCCGTTGCACCCATCGCCGAAGCGCCGGCGTGGGGAGTGGCCATCGACCTGCCCAAGGATGTCTTGCTGGCGGACTCGATGAAGCTGCAGACCTTGCTTGACCAGACGCAAACCCGGGACACCCTGGAGTCACTGTTGGTCGCCGTCGGTGCGGGGCTGCTGGGCTTGCTGCTCATCTGGTTCACCGCCTCCGGTGTGACACGCCCGATCAACAGCGTCGCTCGGATGCTCAAGGCGATTGCCAGCGGCGACGGCGACCTCACCCAGCGGTTGGATTACCGCAAAAAAGATGAACTGGGCGAACTGGTGAACTGGTTCAATCGGTTTCTCGACAAACTGCAACCCACCATTGCGCAGCTCAAGCAGAGCATCATCGCTGCGCGCGGCACCGCCGACCAGTCGTCGCACATCGCGCGCCAGACCAGCGAAGGGATGCAGGTGCAATTTCGCGAGATCGATCAACTGGCAACCGCGTCCAACGAAATGAGCGCCACGGCCCACGAAGTCGCCAACAGCGCGTCAAACGCAGCGATGGCGGCCCGGGGCGCAGACCAGGCGTCCAGGGAAGGCATCACCATCATCGAGCGCAGCACCCGTGACATCAACGCACTGGCCAGCGAAGTCAGCAAGGCCGTGACGGAAGTCGAAGCCCTGGCGGTCAACAGCGAACAGATCGGTTCGGTGCTGGAAGTGATCCGCAGTATCGCCGAACAGACCAACCTGCTCGCCCTCAACGCCGCGATCGAGGCCGCACGGGCCGGCGAAAGCGGCCGAGGTTTCGCAGTGGTGGCCGACGAAGTACGCAACCTCGCCAAGCGTACCCAGGACTCGGTAGAGGAAATTCGCCTGGTGATCGAGCGCATCCAGGCCAGCACGCGTGGCGTGGTGGCAACCATGCATTCAAGCCAGACTCAGGCCCAGAGCAACGCCAGCCAGATCCATCAGGCGGTGGAGGCGCTCGGTAAAATCAGCGAAGCGGTGACGGTGATCAATGACATGAACCTGCAGATCGCAAGCGCGGCAGAAGAGCAGAGCGCGGTGGCCGAGGAGGTTAATCGCAATGTCTCGACCATTCGCGGTGTCACCGAGACATTGACCGAGCAGGCGGGCGAGTCGGCGCAGATCAGCAGCCAGCTCAACGAACGGGCCAATCAGCAAATGAAACTGATGGATCAGTTCCGCGCTTAACCCGTGGCGTGCCGTTGCGCCGCCGTGCAGGCCATCACGCGCGCGCGCAGACGGGGATGGCGGCGCGGACGGTATGGGACGGTAACTCTGCGAACAGTGCCTGGTACTCCTCGGCAAAATGACTGAGGTGGTAGAAACCCCACTGGGCGGCGGCATCACCGATGGAGAGGCGGGACGCAAGGGTACACATCAGGGTCCGACGCACGCCATTGAGCCGGACAGAGCGCAAGTAGTTCAGCGGCGTGGTCTCGGCTACCGAGCGGAAGCTGTTCTGCACGGTGCGCCGACTCACCTGCAGGCGTTGGCACAACTCGTTGACGCTGGGCACGTCGATTCTTTCGGCGGTCGCCAGTCGGTGGCATTTCTCGACAATGAAGCTGCGCGTGGAACTGGGGCTGCGTTGGAGCTTGTCGCAGGCCGGGTCGGTGAGCAATTGCAACAACTCACCGAGCAATGCCCGCTCCAGCCCCTGCTCGCCCGCGCTGTCGAGTTCCTCGCCGGCCTCCGCCAGGGAGAGCACGGCGAGCAATCCAAGCCGAGCCTGGGCGAAGCGTTGCGCAGACACCCGGATCACCGGTTGGCGCAGCAACCGACTGATCTCACTGGCCGACGCCGTTTGCTCCAGTACCTGCTCGAACCACTCGCGCTCGAAGGTGACGGACAGCAGTTCCATGCCCATCGGCATATGGAACATGAACTCCTCGCCCCCCTGCAGAAAGAACAGGCTGCTGTCATCGACTTCGCGACCCTGCATGCGCGTCGAGCCCGGCACACTGATCGGCACGGCAAAGCACATCTTGCCTCGCGGTGCCACACCGCGCTGCACCACCCGCTGGTTGATCTGCTCGCGAAACACGTGGCAACGCGCAGTGGTCAGCTGCATCAACGAACTCTCGGCCGGACCGGCCGTCAACTGGCTGTAATCCTGGCTCCACTCCTGGACATTGGCCGCATGGACGTGGATATCGCGAAAATGGCTTATATGATGATTTTTCATAATGTGCGAAAAGCCTCTGCCAATTTTTGTTTTTATCTCAAGCTACCTTGCAATATTCGCACATAGATCAATTACCGCGAAGTTTCTTCTCAAATAGGGCCTTTGGCGGAACCTGCCGATGGACCGATTCATCATTTGCCGATTCGGGCTAACGGACAGGCACTCTCTATGAGAATGATCCACATACTGAAACCGACATTCCAGAGAGTGCGTCATGATTGAGTCCAAACTAGAATCCCTGCATTTCGCGGATGCCCCGCACATTATTTCCAGCACCCTGCCCGGCCCGCTGACCCGCGAAGCGCTGGCGTTGTCGGCGAGTACCGAATCGATGGCGCGCGGCGGCGGTCGCATGCCTATTGCCATGGACCGCGCGTTCGGCGCGACCTTCAAGGACCCCGACGGCAACACCTACATCGACCTTTCCGCAGGCGTGGGCGTCAGCAGCGTCGGCCGCTGTCATCCGCTGGTGGTAAAAGCCATCCGCGAACAGTCCGAAGTGCTGATGCATGCCCTGGAAATCAACAGCACCCGCCGCACCGAACTGGCCGCCAAGATGTCCGAGATCGCGCCCGATGGCTTGCGCGGCGACTGCATCACGTTCTTCACGCAAAGCGGCAGCGATGCGCTGGAAGCGGCCATCAAGTTTGCCAAACGCATCACCGGGCGCCACCAGATCCTCGCCTTCCACGGCGGCTATCACGGCGTGTGGAACGCCTCGGGCGCGCTGACCACCGGCACGGCCTACCGCAAGGGCTACGGCCCGATGATGGGCGGCGTGATTCACGCACCCTACCCCTATGCCTACCGTTTTCCCTTCGACACCACGCAAAAAAGTGCCGAGCAGATTGCCGGCGACTACGTGGATTACCTGCTGAACAGCCCTTACACCGCCGCCGATGACGTGGCCGCCGTGATTGTGGAGCCGGTGCAGGGCGAAGGCGGCTACGTGCCGCCCTCCCCCGAATTCCTGCAACTGTTGCGCAAGGCCTGCGACCGCGCCGGCGCGTTGCTGATCGTTGACGAAGTCCAGTCCGGTGCGGGCCGCACCGGCAAGATGTGGGCGGTCGAGCACTCCGGCGTCAAACCCGACATGCTCACCTTCGGCAAGGGTATTGGCAGCGACCTGCCGATGGCCGGGCTGATCATGCGAGCGGACCTCGCCGCACAGATTCCCGACGGTTCGATGCCCAATACCTTCGCCGCCAACTCGCTGTCTGCGGCCGTGGCGTTGACCAATATCAGCATCCTGCAGGACCCGGAACTCGGCCTGCTCGATCGCGCCCACACCCTGGGCCTGGAAGCGCAGGAACGTATCCGCGGGTTCAACAGCCCGTTCGTCGGCGAAGTTCGCGGTCGCGGCCTGATGATCGGTATCGAGCTGGTTGAAGACGCCGCCACCAAGACGCCGCTCGAAGGCGCCAAGATCGGCCAGCTCATGGGCTACCTGATGAACCACGGCGTACTGATGATTCCCTGCGGGCGTTACAGCAACGTGATGCGTGTGATGCCTTCGCTGACGATCACGCGCGAGCTGTTCTTCAAGGCGTTGGACATTTTCGGCGATGCCCTGGCCTCCCTCAAGGCCTGAGTGCGTCATCTCCAACCCCTCCCATCACGCATGGACACCCACATGACCGAGCACCTGAAACACTTTATCCAGGGCGCGCCCTGCGACGCCAGCGACGGAGCGCGCATCCCCCTCATCAACCCCGTGACCGAACAGGTATACGGCAGTTGCGCAAGCGGCACCGCCGACGATGTCGACCGTGCCGTGGCAGCGGCGCGCGCCCAACTGGAAGGTGGCGCCTGGAGCCAGCTTGACGGCGCCCAGCGCGGTCGGCTGCTATCCAAACTCGCCGACCTGGTGGAACGCGACAGCGAATCACTGGCCGACATGGACGCCGACGCCATCGGCCGCTCACCGCTCGAACCGCGCCGGATGGACCTGCCCAACGCCATCGCCAACCTGCGCGCGGCCGCCGGCTGGGCCAATCAGCTTGAAGGGCGCACCATTCCCACCGGCGGCTACTTCGGTCGCAAGACCCTCTCGTACACCGTCCGCGAGCCGGTAGGCGTGGTGGGCGCGATTGTGCCGTGGAACTCACCGCTGATGATCACCGTGTGGAAGCTCGCCGCATTGCTGGCGGCAGGCTGTACCGTGGTGATCAAGCCCTCGGAAGAAACCCCGCAATCGGCCCTGCACCTGGCGGCGCTGGCGCAGGAAGCGGGATTTCCTGACGGCGTGATCAACGTGGTGACCGGTTACGGTGCGCAGGTCGGTCGGGCCCTGTGCGAACACCCGGATGTGGCCAAGATCAGTTTCACCGGCAGCCCCGAGGCCGGGCGTGAGATCCAGCGCACTGCGGGTGTGCTGTTCAAGCGCGTGGCCCTGGAACTGGGCGGCAAGAGCCCGCAGATTGTGTTCGACGATGCGCCCTTCGACGATGCATTGTTCGGCTGCACCCTGGGTTTGTTCGTCAACCAGGGGCAGATCTGTGCCGCCGGCTCGCGCATCCTGGTCCAGCGCAGCCTCGCCGAACGCTTCGCGGCCGCCCTGGCCGAGGCCGCTCGCTCGATCAAGGTCGGCGACCCTCGCCAGCCTGACATCCAGATGGGGCCGGTGGCCAAGAAAGCGCAATTTGATCGCGTCAACCGTTACATCCAGCTGGGTATCGACCAAGGCGCCTCGCTGCTGGCCGGCGGCGTATCCACCCCTGACCAGGGCTGGTTCGTGCGTCCGACGATTTTCGCCAATGCCCGCAATGACATGGCGATCGCCCAGGACGAGATCTTCGGCCCTGTCGGCACGGTGATCACCTTCGACAGCGAAGAAGAGGCCGTGGCACTGGCTAACGACTCCGCCTACGGCCTGGCCGCCACGGTGTGGACCACTGACCTTGCGCGCGCGCACCGCGTGGCTGCAGCGGTAAAGGCCGGCGCTATCGGCGTCAACTGCTGGAGCCCGCTGGACGCCAACCTGCCGTGGGGCGGCGTCAAGGCCAGCGGTATTGGCCGCGAAGGCGGAATCAGCGGCGCGCTGGCCTACACCGAGGAGAAAGTGATCACCGTGCTGCTGCCTGCCTAGAACAGTCACTGCACCTGCCACCCTCTCGGCCCTGGTCGCAGAGGGTGGGATTCAGCCGTGCGTTTCGACGCCTTGATGATCAATAAAGAGACTGCGATGAACAACCAAACACAAACGGCAATCGATCGGTATCCCGTGTCCCTGCGCATCCTGCACTGGGTGCGTGCCGTCGTCATAGCCGGGCTGCTCTGGGCCGGCTGGCACATGACCGGGCTTGATGATGAAGTCGTGAGTAAATTCACCCTCTACTACCCGTGGCACAAATCGTTCGGCGTGCTGGCGTTTCTGCTGGTGCTGGTACAGATCGCCCTGCGTGTTCGCACCCCCGCCCTTCCGCAGCCACCGCTCACACTGGCGGCGCATGAGCGATTCCTCTCACGGTTCGTACAACGCTCCATGTACGTACTGATCGTGGCCGTGCCGCTGATGGGGTACTCGATGTCGAGCACCTTCACCATGAGCGACGGCGTGTTCTTTTTCGGCGTGAACCTGCCGGAGCTGCTGCCGAAGAATGACAACTGGTTTGTGGTATTCCAATGGCTGCACAAAGTCCTGGCCTATACCTTGCTGGTCCTGATCGTGCTGCATATCGCGGGCGCGCTCAAACACCGCTTGTTCGACCGCGACCCTCGCAACGACGTACTGCGCCGCATGCTGTGAACGGATACATCCCGGGCACGCGTCTGCGATGAGGCCGGCAGTTGTACCCAAGACGAAAGCCGCGTCCACTGCGGCTTCTGTCGTTGGGCTGTCAGCGGCGCGGCGTCTGCAAGGCGTGGTAGCCGTAATCGGCGCGGGCCTGGCGTAACGGCACGCCCGCCTCGATCGCCGCACGAATATGCTCTTCGGCCTGGTGGATTTCTTCGGCCACCGCCAGCACCTGGCTCAGTGAACCGGATGGAATCACCACCAGGCCATCACCATCACCGCGCAACCAGTCATCGGGTTGTACCCGCACGCCGCCCAGCGTCACGGGTGCCTGGATCGCTTCGACACGCACGCGGTCCTTGCCGGTGCGCATCCAGTTACCTCGGGAAAAGATCGGGTAGCCGAGTTCCAGCGCACGGTCAACGTCGCGGCAGATGCCGTCAATCACCGTGCCGGCCAAGTGTTGGCGCGAGGCGGTCGAGGTCAGCAAATCCCCCCACACGGTGGTGTCCTGCCGTCCCTGATTGTCGATCACCACCACCTGGCCGGCTTCGAGGTCATCGATGTAATCACCCACCGAACCACCGTCCAGGCCAATAGGGCCGTAGCGCAGGGTCCAGGCTTTGCCCGTGAGCTTGAACGTGCGGTCCAGGGGCATGATGTCGGTGCATTGGCAAACGATATTGAGGCGGTCCATCGCATCGCTGAGGTCGGTGCAGCTCAGGGCGTCAAGACGGGTAAAAATAGAGGTTTGCATGATGGGGCCTTCCTTGTGTCCTGTGGGTTAACGCGCGGTGGCGGCGGCACTGAATGCGTGGATTTTGTCGACGATCTGGCGTGACGCCGTCCGGATTGCCGTGCTGGTATTGCCGGCGATGTGCGGCGTCAATTGCGCATTGGCAATAGCGGTCAATGGCGAGGCGAAACGGTCTTTTTCCAGGGCAAAGGTATCGATGGCCACGGCTTTGACGTGCCTGGGAAACTGGCGCATGAAGGCGGCCAATTGCTGCTCGTCGACGATCCCGCCGCGCGCGGTATTGATGAGGATTGAGCCCTGGCGCATCTGCCGGAACTCAGCAGTGCCGAACAAGCCTCGGGTCTGGGGGGTGAGCGGTACGTGGATCGAGACGATGTCCGCCTCGGCCAGTAACTGTTCAAGACCTGCGCGTCGTTCAAGTCCGAGGCTGTGCGCTACCGGTTCGGTAAAACGTTCGGACCCGGTGGCGATCACCTTGATGCCCAGCGCCGCAGCCTTGCGCGCCACCTGCCGGGCAATGCTGCCTGTGCCCACCAGCCCAAGCGTCAGTTCGGCGTATTCGGAGGCAGGTGCCAAGGTGCCTTTTGCCCAATGGCCGTTGTGCGTTTCGGCGTTGTAGTCATCCAGGTCGCGCGACAGAAACAGCGCCTGGGCCAGGACGTACTCGGCAACAGCGGCCGCGTTGGAGCCCGGCGTATTAAGGATCACCACGCCGCACTGCTCGCACGCCAGCCGATCAATATGATTGACCCCTGTGCCAGCCTGGGCAATGGCGCGCAGTGGCGTGGCCAGCGCCGACGAGGTGGCGGCTCGGATCAGGCCGGCGCCCAGGGGGATGTTCAGGCGCGTCTTGAACACGCTGTAACCCCCGGCCTGACTCACGGCGGCGATAAATCCAGGCTCGTCATGGCAGTTGATCTCGGCATAGTCAATGCGCGTGCCGTAGTGCTGCCGAATGCGCTCTTTGTCCGCGAAATAGTGCAGGTTGAGGGTGACGCCCAGGCCCCGTTCGAGAAAGCGATCGACTTCCTCAAACAGTAACGGCGGCCCGGGGGCATCCAGTATCAGGGTGGTCAATGTCATACCGTTGATCCTCTTGGAGGGTAGCGCCTGCCGATACCCGGGTTGCCCCAGGCATCGGGGTTAACCATCGGGTTAATCACCAGGTGAAATGGTGCGCACTTGCAGGATCGACCAGGCCCGCGTCGGTACTCACGGCCGCGAGGAACCCGCTGTAGAAATCATTCAGCGATGAAGACTGGATGAACGAGGGATTGCTTTTGGCGTAGATCAGGAACAACCGATAGATTCGCAGGTTCTTTTCCTTGCGGTAGACCTCGGCCTTGAGACTGGGCCACAGGTTGAGCACGCTGTTTTCCTTGATTTTCCATGGGTCCGCCGGCTCGGTACCGGTGGTGGCCTTGAACACGAAGCGCTTACCTTCAATCACTTCCAGGTGCAGGCTGGCCAGCAACTGTTCGGCCGTGCCGACAGCTTCAGTCTTCAAGGCCTGCGCCAGCGCCAGGATGTGGGCCTTCTCCGGAATGCTGCCGGTCAGGGTCAGCCAGGCGCATTTGAGGTCGGTTCGCGCAATGGCGTAGGCCATCCCTTTGACATAGGTATGAAAGCTCTCATCCTCGTTAAAAGCCTTCGACAGCTGCGTTGCCGGCGCTGGCGCGAACTGCCCGACGCCGATCAGTTCGCTGTGCAACCCACCGGCCAGCAAGGCGCGGGTCCAGGGAATCGCACGAATGGCATCGGGGCGCGACTCGAACACCTTGATGTTGAAGATACGAGAAGGCGGCCGGGTGCCTTTGGCGGTGGCCCTGACCACATCGAATCGCGCCAGGTCGCGCAGCAGGGAAGGCAGCGCAGGATGCTCGAAGAACGTCGCCTGGTAGCGGCGCACCACGTCCCCCCAACGTTGAATCCTGCCGGCAATGACCTCCTCGGACAGCTGCGGCTGGGGCTCGGCGTGCATACGGTACAACTGGCTGAGAAAGTTGACGGACTGGTTGCGGGTCAGCAGATGCGCGCGCATCTCCGCGCAGCCGGCCAGCATGAAGCGGGTTTCCGGGCCCTCCAGCGCGCCGAACTCCTGCAAGGTCTCGGCGATCACCCCATTACACCGTGCGTGTTCCCCGCCCATGATGACGTGGACGACCACCTCGATGCCATAACGGGCCGCGATCAGCTTGTGCTGGTTGGCAATCGCCATGTTCAGTTTGTGCATGGCCTTGCCGCCCTGCTTGCCCGTGTCGCTGGGGCCAAACGTGATGTATTGGCGGTTGCCGCGCGTTGCCAGGTGCTGGCGGTACACCGGGTTTTCGTACACCTCATGCACGGTGGCCAGCGTGCGCTCGGCACCTGCCAGGTCTTCGGGTTGCAGGGCGATGTCGATCCCATCCCGCACCTGGGCCGCTTTCATCAGAAACAGCACCTCCAGCGCGCTGAGGGCCGAGGTGTACTCGGCGATTCCGTGGATTTTCATGCGGTCGCGATAATGGTCGATCATTTCAAACCGTTCCACCGCGTTGCGCGCATCGTGCATGCGGATATAGCTTGGGTCCTGCTCCATCAGCGCAATGTAATCCTGGCCGGCGTATTGCTCGACTTTGCGGGTGTAAAGCGGCGTGGTGCGTTGCAGATACTCCTGCCACAGGCCAGCGGGCGTCTGGGCCGATCCGCCTTCCAGCGCGACCTCAAGTGCGGCCTGACGCGCACGCTCATCCAGTTCGTGATAGTGCCGGCCCTGGCCCAGGCCAATGGTTTCCAGCCACTGGCTGGACAGAATCTCATCGACCACGCTGCTGAACATCTCGGCGTTTTCACGAAACTCGATATCCAGATAGTGAAAGCCAAACGCATGCACCCGCAGCAGCAGACGGTCGATGGCGGCCGGCTGGGTAAAACGAATGCTGCTCAGTGCATCTATCAGTTCGGCGGGACGCTCGAAATGCTCGGGATGATCCCGGCCCACACGGGCACGAATCTCTTCAAGGCGGTGCCGTGCGCCGCCGTCCTTGATCAGGCTGTCGATATCGGCGATGTAGCGATTGCGCAGCGCCGTTTCCAGCGCCAGCACCAGGGTTTCGGTGTGCTGGTTGGTGTCATAAGGACGGCCATCCTTGTCGCCGTATAACCAGGTGAACAAGGTCAGCCATTTTTCCTGCGGCGCCAGGCCCAGGGCGTGATGCACGTCGGGCAACGCGTCATACACACTGTCGGCGTAAAAAATCTGTGATTCGATATCCGTGCCATTACTGCCCGACCACACGGCGTTGTACAGCTCCAGCAAGAGCTGCGCAGTGACTTGAGGCTTTTTGAGGCCACGGTCTTCGACGTGCTGGGCCAGTTTCTGCAAGACCAGCACAACGGAATGCTTGAGCTGGTCAGTCTCTTTGCACAGCACTCCCAGGCTGATATTTACTCCCGCAGGCGCTGTAATCAACTGCGGGTCAAGCGTGAGCAACTGACGAGGCAGGCTGGCCTGGGACGCAATCTGGGTCGCCACGCTCCTGACCGACAATTCGAACAGCAGTTGCTTGATCAGCAACAACTTCCAGAACGCCTCGACGTCCTTGCTGGAACGGGATTCAAAGAACGCCTTGCCCAGGGCAGCGGCCAATTTCGAATCACCCTTGTCCAGATACGACAGCGTATCGATTTCAGCATAGATTCTCAGGCAGGCGCGAGTGTGCGGGGCTTGGGAAGCATCATCCGTGTTGGCCTTGAGTGCGTGCTCCAATGCTCGCCATAGAACGTCATGCAGTAGCGCGGGGTTGGTATGGCCGATTGAGGGGCGAGTTGATGCATTTTCCAGTATGGAATTGATCACATGATTCATGGGTTCAAGCCTCGATAATTGTCAAATCCCTTGTTTGCAGTGCGCCGGACAGACACACGCAAAATCATCAATGTCCCAGGCTTAACCCACAGCGTCGCAACGAACGGAAATTACCTGTTCGCCGACAGAAAGCCCCCTAGCCGGTACCGAAAAACGGCAGAAAACTGAAACAAATTGTTACATCCGCCCGCAATAAAACATGGCTTGGATTTCTCCACAAAAGACCTTTTTGGAATAGCCAACTTGAAAATAAAGATAGGAAGCTAATAAAAATAACGGCACTGAAGTCCGGTTAACTGCCTGCATATTTTCTAACGTGCTGATTACTTGACATTAATCTGCAGGCACGAAAACCGGCTGAGCCGAGGGGAATATCGAGTAGGAATCACCTGCGGGCGCAACCTAAATAATTCTTCATGAACACCATTTCCTACTCAGGGAGCAGACATCCTTCCTGCCTGCAAAAGAAAAACCCGGCGCTTGGCCGGGTTTTGTCAGTTCATGCTGTGGGATGAACTACTTCGCACCGCCATTGTTACGGTCGGTCTGGGCGTCCTGATCCGATCCGGGATTGCCCGGCGGGGGGTTCCAATCTTCCGGCTTCTCGCCTGTGCCCTGCTTGGGCTCGGATTCAGCTTGCTCCAGGCCTGACGCGTGACCCTCGCCCAGGTCGGGCACTTGTTTTTCCGGTCCGGGATAGGGCGCTGCGGGACCGTTATTGTCATCGACCATAAATCACCTCTATTTCACTAGCGCGGTTGCGCACAGGGCTAAGTTGGGCTATTCAGACAGAACGTGAGAGTGCCCTTCAGCACGCGCCCGGCGGGATACCGTCCTTGTTGAAATCCTTCAGTCGCTCACGCTCCTCTTCGGTGGAGTGCGCCGGCGTTTGCTCTTCGGGTTCCTTGGGCTTTTCTTCGGTCATGGCTGATTCCTCCAGGTTGTAGAGTTTCGGCACTCTGCGGTGCAGGCAGTTCAAAATGAATGGTCGCGCAGGCCGCGACCGTGTCGCTGCTACTCTGCGCGCATACAAAAAAGGCGCTCCGAAGAGCGCCTTTCTACCGCCGATTGCCTTACTGCAAACTGACCTGACGCAGCTCGGGCTTGGCCTCGCCACCGATCATGATGCGCTTGGGTTTGGCCTCTTCAGGCACCTCGCGCAGCAGGTCGATGCTCAGCAGCCCGTTGTTCAAGGCCGCGCCGCGCACTTCGATGTGGTCCGCCAGGCGGAACGACAACCGGAAAGCACGCTGGGCGATGCCCTGGTGCAGGTAAGCGACCTTCTCGTCGGTTTCGCGTTTGCCGCCGGAAACCGTCAATACACCTCGTTCGACCTGGATATCCAGATCCTCCTCGGTCAGGCCAGCCACTGCGATGACAATCCGGTAGGCGTCCTCACCGTGCTTTTCAACGTTGTGAGGTGGATAGGAATTCGGAGCCTCGCTGCGCAGCGCCGACTCGAACAGGTCATTGAAGCGATCAAAGCCCACCGATTGACGGAACAGTGGAGCCAACGAAAGGGTAGTAGCCATTTTAAAATCTCCTGAGTTTCTCCAAGTGATTTAGGACGCGACCCGCATTCGGCATCGCGTGATCAAAAATTTATGGACGCACAAAAGGATTTCAAGAGGGCGGAAAAAAATTTTTCTTGGCGGATATCGCTCTCGCAGGAACGGCGGGG
>NZ_CVTX01000115.1:0-6829 GCF_900005715.1 Pseudomonas sp. 34 E 7 | reverse complement strand
TGCTCGCCGGTGGCGTGGATGCGGCCATGGCGACCCTGGCGGCGGGCGTCACCCAACCGGGCAACCATGTGGCGATGATCGGCACCAGCATGTGTTGGGGCTACCTCAACCAGCGGGTGGACGCGCAGCACGGGTTGGTGAGCATGCCTCACGTCTATAACGGTCATCGCGACCTGTACATCTTTGGTGGCGCGATCACCGCAGGGGCATCGGTCAGTTGGTTCCGCGAGCAGTTCTGCCAGGCCGAGGAGCAACAGGCCCGGGCCAGCGGCGAGGACAGCCTGGTGTTGCTCGAGCGCAGCGCGATGAACATCCCGGCGGGCAGCGAGGGCCTGTTGTTCCTGCCGTACCTGATGGGCGAGCGCAGCCCGGT
This sequence comes from Pseudomonas sp. 34 E 7, assembly GCF_900005715.1. NCBI lineage: Bacteria > Pseudomonadati > Pseudomonadota > Gammaproteobacteria > Pseudomonadales > Pseudomonadaceae > Pseudomonas > Pseudomonas sp. 34 E 7. The sequence goes on along the minus strand of NZ_CVTX01000115.1, from coordinate 6,456 downwards.
GTGGGACGACCGCGCCAGCGGCAGTTTTGTCGGGCTGAACCTGTATCACACGCGCATCCACCTGTACCGCGCCGTGCTCGAAGGGGTGAGTTTTGCCCTGCGCCACAATATCGAAGCCGGCACCCGGGGCGCGCATTCCCTTGACCCGCGCTTGATCGTGGTGGGCGGTGCGAGCCATTCGGATGTGTGGATGCAGATCATCGCGGACGTGACGCGCTACCCGGTGTACACCATCGTCCAGGAAGTCGAAGCGGCGCTGGGGGCGGCGTTGCTGGCAGCGCACACGGTGGGGTTGGTCAGTGATGAGGCGATGGACAAGGGCTGGGTGCAGTTGGCATTGCGGGCGCAGCCCAAGCGGGAGAATGTCGCGGTGTACGACCAGGTGTTTGCCGAGTACCTGAAGCTGTATCCCGCGCTGAAACCGATCATGCATAACCTGCAGGCCAACTGACCCGACAGGGTCAAACATGTGGGAGGGGGCAAGCCCCCTCCCACAGGGATCACCATTGTTTCGGGAATTATATTCATGCAGGCTACTTTCGACTTCACTCACCAGCGCATCCTCGTCACCGGCGCCAGCAGCGGCATCGGCCGCGAAATCGCCCTGCAGCTGATCGCCAGTGGCGCCGAGGTCTTCGCCCTGGGCCGCGACGCCCAGGCCCTGGCCGAACTGGGCTGCCACAGCCTGAGCGTGGATATCGCCGACAGCGCCGCACTCGACCACGCTTTGAGTGAGCTGCCGGCGCTGCACGGCCTGGTCAACTGCGCCGGCATTTCACGCCTGGAGCCCGCCGCCGCCATCAGCGCCGAAGCCTTCGACCAGGTGATGCAGGTCAACGCCCGCGCCGCGGCGCACGTGGCCAGCCGTGTGGCGGCAAAAATGATCGAAGAGAACATCGCCGGCAGCATCGTCAACGTCTCAAGCCAGGCCTCGCTGGTGGCGCTGGATGATCACCTGAGCTACTGCGCCTCCAAGGCCGCCCTCGATGCGATCACCCGCGTGCAATGCGCCGAATGGGGTCGCTTCGGCATTCGCGTCAACAGCGTCAACCCCACTGTCACCCTCACGCCGATGGCGACCATGGCCTGGTCCGACCCGGTCAAGCGCGACCCGGCACTGGCCGCCATTCCCCTGGGCCGTTTTGCGCACACCGTGGACGTCGCGTTGCCGGTGCTGTTCCTGCTCAGCGATGCGGCCAGCATGATCAGCGGCGTGAGCCTGCCGATTGATGGCGGCTATACCAGCCGTTAGCCGTTCTCCAACTGCCCGGCGATGACCACCTTGTCCCGTGGCTTGTGCGGGTCTTGCAGGCGATCGAGCAACAGGCGCACCGCGCTGCTGCCGGCCAGCGACGCATCGTGGGCCACGCAGGCGATGGGCACGCCGAAAATATCGGCGAAGGGCAGGCGGTCGATGCCGCAGATGGTCAGGCTGTCGTGGGCGATGTTGTGCATGCGCAACGCGCGCAGGGCGCCGAGGGTGATCAATTGGTTGAAGCCCATGATCGCGTCCGGCGCCGAGTGCGCGGCGAGGTAGTCGAGGGTGTGCAGGTAGGACGGCATCAGCGTGTAGTCCCCGGCCTGCACCTCGACCTGCACCTGGGGATGCTCGGCCAGCACTTCGCGCAGGCCCTTGAGGCGTTCGACGGTGATGCGCGAGTGTTCGGGGCCGGTCAGCACCAGCAGGCGCTTGAGGTCCGGGGTCTGGCGCAACAGGTAATGCGCGGCCTGGATGCCGCTGTGGTAGTTGTCGAGCACCACGCGGCTGAACGGGCTGTCGTGGAGTGTGCGGTCAAGCAGCACCACCGGGGTCTTGCCGTTGCCCAGGCGCTCGAGATAGTCGGGCTGGTAGCTTGGCTCATCGGAGACCGGCGACAGGATGATCCCCGCCACGCGATAACCCAGCAGGGTATCGACGGCCTTGCTTTCCAGTTCTTCGAGCTCATCGGTGTCCACCAGCATGATGGTGTAGCCGTGCTTTTTCGCTTCGCGGGAGATCGCCTTGATCATCTCGCTGTAGAACGGGTTGTCCACCGATGCGGTGATCACGCCGATGATCAGGCTTTCACTGCGCTTGAGCCCGCGCGCGAAGGCATTGGGCACGTAGTCGAGTTCGCGCGCCACTTCCAGAATGCGCGCCAGGGTGGCGGGTTTGACCAGGTCAGGTTTGCTCAACGCCCGGGACACGGTGATGGTGGTCATGCCCACCCGTTTGGCGATGTCGCTGATGGTGACGGACTTTTTCTTGTTCATCGGTAAGGCTGCAAGAGGACACACCCGCAGGCTAGCATGCGCGCCGGCCCAGGGTGATTCAAATCAGCGGGTCCCAGCGCTGCGACCAGTCACCTTCGGCCTTGACCACTTCGCGCAACAAGGTCAACGCCTGCTGCAGCACCGCCGAATCCCGCGCCCGCGAATACACCAGGTAGGTCGGGAAACTGAATTCCGGCGCCTTGGCCACCCGCTGCATCACGCCGCTGTCCAGGTAGCTCTGCACCACGCGCGTGCGGAAATACCCGGCGCCACCGTTCTCCAGGATGTACTGCAACGCCAGCGGCCCGAGGTTGAAACTCACGGCCGCGCGCGCGTGGTCGGGCAGGGCGGCGTCGTGCTGCTGGCGAAAACCCTGGCCCCAGTCGATATACACGTACGGCTCGGGCTGGCTCGTCAGTTGCACCAGGATCAGTTTTTCTTCCAGCACCTGCTCCACCTGCAAGCCCGGCCAGTACTGCGGCTGGAACACCAGCGCGGCGTCGAGCACGCCCAACTCCAACTGGCGCAACAGGTATTCGCCCTCGCGAATTTCGGTGCGCAGGGCATGCCCGGGGATATGCTCGCGCAGCGCCTTGGCCCAGCCGAGCATCAGCGGGTTGCACAGGCTGACCTCACCGCCGATATGCAGCACATTACGATAGCCATCGGGCAACGGCAGGTCGCGGCGCGCCGCTTCCCAGGTCTGCAGCAACTGGTTGGCGTACACCACGAAGGCCTCGCCGTCGGCGGTCAGGCGGGCACCGGCGCGGTTGCGCACGAACAGCGTACTGCCCAACTGGTTTTCCAGGTTTTTCACCCGTGCGGTGATGGCGGTCTGGGTGACGTGCAGTTTCTCCGCCGCTGCGGCGAGGCTGCCGCAGCGGGTGATTTCGAGGAAGGTGCGTGCCAGCTCGATGTCCATGTCGGTTCCGAAATCAAAAGAAAGTCGGCGCCATTGTAGGACGACTGGCGGTAAAGGGTGAGCGCAATGGCGCGTTCACTCAGGGCAGGATAATTTCGGCGGACGTTTCTCCTGCTATGGAGCGGCTGACCCTGACGGTATTGCCCTGGGTCGCAGGGTATTCGCTCCAGTACAGGCTGTTTTCATTGCTTCGGGTATACATCTGGCCCACCTGGCGCCCATCCGCCCTGAGCAGGCGATAGTCGCTGTTGATCAGGTAGACCGCCACCGCCTTGTGAGGCCCCAGGGTGCACCAGACGGTGTAGGTTTCGGATTTGGCCCAGCCTCGGGTTTGCGTGCTGACATGGGTGACGCTCAGGCTGATTTTTGCAGAGGCCTTGAAGAAACTGGCGAATTGCAGTTCGACGCTGCTTTCTGTGCCGACGGTCTGCGAGGTGCTCTCGGTGGTTGACCCATTTTCGATGCGGGTACTCGCCCAGTTATAGCGTTGTACGGTCGAAGTGTTGTTATGCGCGTGGTTGAGCAACACGTAGTAATCCTTGCGCTCCAACTGGTAGTAGGGCGTCTGGGTCAACTGTTCCATTGGGGTCAGGTCGGGGTCTTCGATAGTGAACCAGGGCAGTTGGGTGACATAGGCCGTGGTGGTTTTTTCGAACGCTGAAGGCTTGGCGTAGCTGTGCAGAATGGGGGCGACGCTGGGCGCCGTCGATTCAATCAGCATATGTGCGCGCAGGGCATGCACGGGGGGACTGGCCAACGGTCGAGCATAGCCCGGCTGGCCCATGAAAGTGGCGGCGCTGAAATACACTTCAGCCGGTGGCGCAGTGGGCGGCTTGATACTCCAGGCGGAAAAATCCCCGGGTGCGCCGGTGCCTCGATCGCTCCACAGCAGTTCGTCGATGTGCGACGTGACCGGCAGATCATCACGCAGGCACCGAACCGCATTCACGGAAGGCTCAAGCAGGCCGTTGCCAACTACCAAACCCATTGCCACATAGCCTTCAGGCGGCACCGGGCGCCAGATCGACACGTTGTGCCCCGGTTGCTCAAAGGCCCATACCCGTTCGAAATCCGTGGGTGGCTTCAAGGCGGTACCCGTGGGGCCATTGGCATCGGCGACCACCGGCATCGCCTGGACGCCGTCGATGGTGTTGAAATTATCTTCAAGCCTGTCGCCGATCGGGTAGTAGCCAGCCAGCTTCGGAGGTATGCGAGGGCGCCAGAGACCGGCGGGCGCGTCGCCAAAATGCCCATCCTCGCGACGCCGGTTGTTCCAGAGGTGAGTAAAGTTGTTAGTGAAGTTGATCAGCAAGTCTTTGTATTTAAGGGGGGCCATCGGGATCGCTCTGTTCAGTCGGGAAACCCCTGGCGGTTATCAGGCCGCCGGAAGGTTGAGTACGCTGGACAGTTGATACCTGCTGGAGAAGCGGGGAGCGGTAGATAGCTATTATTAGGGCAGGCATCTTTTGATTGGAATGCAGTGCAAATGTGGGAGGGGGCTTGCCCCCGATGGCGGCCTCAGAGCCGACCAGGATGTTGGATCAGATCGAGTACATATCCGTTTCTGCGGTCACGGCCACTTAGGGTTCCGCCCTGACGGCGGCTCACTTTTGAAAAGCGCAAAAGTAAGCAAAACGCTCTTGCCCCACCACTCGGCACCTCGCTTGGGCTCGGTGTGCCCGAACGCAGGCTTGAATCCGTGGGCCGCCGCCACGCGCCATCCATGGCGCGGGGCGGCTAACCCGGCGTCCTGCCGGGTTACCCACGGATTCAAGCCTGCGTTCGGCCAGCGTGGTTTAACGGGGCGCCTAAGATCAAGATCAAAAGCCAGATCAAGAGCGACTCGCTGCGCATCGTGGTTACGGTTGGGCGCTGCTGAGTTGTGTAGATACTTATGGTCATCGGGGGCAAGCCCACTCCCACATTGGGTTGTGGGGTGAATCAAGAGTGATCGAACTTCGGTAGATCCGGTACGGCTCACTCCCAGCCGCCACGGTCGAGACACCGGGTGTTCGCCGGAGGCTGTTTGCCGTAGGCCAGAAACTCCCCGAGCCAGCGGCTGACGCAGCCGTCGGCCGTGGCCTGGGCGGGTTCCTTGAGCAGCAGCGAGTCGACGCCGGACGCGCTCGGTTCGCCGCGCCCGGCGTTGACCAGCACCATGCGTGCGATGCGTTCGGGAAACAGCGTGGCGTAGCGGTTGCCCAGGCGCGCCGCGTCGGCATTGCCGACGTAGTTGAGCCGGGACTCGCCCAGTTGCCCGCGCACATACTCCATATCCTCTGCCGCCTGTTCGAGGGCGTCGCTGCCTTTGAGGTCGCGGCTGCTCAGTTCGATCATGTCGTAGCGGTCGACGAGCATGCGATACGCCGGGGTGGCGTAAGACTCCCAGCGGCCGGCCAGATGCAGGGCAAAGGTGGTGTTTCTGGCCGTACGCGGATCGCCGGACTGGATAAACACCACGCCCTCGCGGTTGAGCGGGTCGCGCGCGCCGACGCGTGTCACGCTCAAGCGCAGGCGGCCGCGGCCAGGGGCGGCATGGTCGCGGGGCACCGTCACCAGGCCACATTGGGTACGGGCGAGTACGTCGGGGTCGAGCTGCTCGAACACCGGGAAGGGGCAATCGAGTAACCAATCAATGGCCGTGGGCGCGATCAACGGCTCGGCCAGGGCCAGGTGTGCGATCAGCCAGCCGCCGAGGCAGACCAGGCATTTTCCAACAACGCTGGATTTCATTAGAAGGTCCCGGGAAGCCGTGTGAAGTCGGCTTTTTTACCAAGGACCTTGGGTCTAATAATGTAAGGCGATTAAACGGATCGTGTACGAAACTGGAGTTTCGTTTATCAGGTGCCGCTATTCCAGCCACCGCCCAAGGCTTTGTACAACGCGATGCTGGCCTGCAGGCGCGACAGCCGCAGCTGCACGTCCAAGTCCTGGGCCGCGTACAACGTGCGTTGGGTCTCCAGCACTGTGAGCAAATCCTCGGCGCCCGCCTGGTAGCGGCTTTCGGCGATCTGGAACGCAGTCCGGGCCTGTTGCAGTTCTTCGGCTTGCCATTGGCGTTGCTGGTCGAGGCGGCTGATGCTGCTGAGGGCTTTTTCCACATCGGCAAAGCCGTTGATGATCGCCCCACGGTAGATTTGCAGAAGCTCATCCTGGCGCGCGCGGGCCTTGTCGCGTTCGGCGCTTAAACGACCGTTGTTGAAGATCGGCGCCACCAGGCCCGAGGTCAGGGTGTAGAACGGGCTGCGCAGGATCTCGTCGGCCTTGTAGGCGCCCGAACC
>NZ_CVTX01000052.1:0-12209 GCF_900005715.1 Pseudomonas sp. 34 E 7 | reverse complement strand
AGCGGCGGCGGTGGCTGCGACTTGCGGCAAGGCTTCGGCGACAAATGTGCCTTTGCCATGCAGTTGGTCGAGCAGTGCCTCGAATTCGTCGTCGGTAATGTCGGTGCTGGCATTGGCTGCCGGCGCTGCCGGTGCAGCGGGCGCAGCATCCGACGGCGCCGGGGCCACGGCGTCGGCCGCGAACTGGCCTTTGCCATGCAACTGGTCGAGCAGGGATTCGAATTCCGCGTCGGTAATGTCTTCGCTGGTCGGCGTGGCGACCGGCGCAGCCGCAACCGGCGCTTCAGCTTGAGCCTTGACCGCGTTGAGCGAGTCGAGCAGTTGCTCGAATTCGCTGTCGGTCACATCCGGCTCGGCTGGCGCCACCGGCTCAGGCTCGGCTTGCACCGCAGGCGCCTCGGCAGCCGGTTCGGCCAGGCGCGCCAGGGCGGCCAGCAGTTCCGGGGTGGCGGCAGTGATCGGCGCACGTTCGCGCACTTCACTGAACATGCCGTTGACCGCATCCAGTGCTTCGAGAATCACGTCCATCAATTCCGAGTCAACCTTGCGCTCACCCTTGCGCAGGATGTCGAACACGTTCTCGGCGATGTGACAGCACTCCACCAGCTCATGGAGCTGGAGGAAGCCGGCGCCCCCTTTTACAGTGTGAAAACCGCGAAAAATTGCATTGAGCAGGTTCGCATCATCCGGGCGGCTTTCCAGCTCGACCAGTTGTTCGGACAGTTGCTCTAAAATTTCGCCGGCCTCTACAAGGAAATCCTGAAGGATTTCTTCATCGGCGCCGAAGCTCATGTGGGTGCTCCTTAGAAGCCTAAACTGGACAGCAAATCGTCTACGTCATCTTGACCGGATACGACGTCTTCACGTTTATCGGCATGAATCTGCGGACCTTCACCCTTGGCGAGATGTTTTTGTGGATCTTTTTCCGAGAGGATCGCTTCGCGGTCATGTTCGATGCCGGCAAAACGGTCGACCTGACCGGCCATGAGCACCAGTTTGAGCAGGTTGCTTTCCACTTCGGTGACCAGTTGGGTCACCCGCTTGATCACCTGGCCTGTGAGGTCCTGGTAATCCTGGGCCAGCAGAATATCGTTGAGGTTGCTGGCCACCGTGCGGTTTTCCTGCTCGCTGCGCGACAGAAAACCGTCGACGCGACGCGCCAGCTCACGGAACTCTTCAGCCCCCACTTCGCGGCGCATGAAGCGGCCCCAGTCCACGCTCAGGGCGTGGGCTTCGCTGGCCATGCCGTTGACCAGGGGCGTGGCGTTTTCCACCAGGTCCATGGTGCGGTTGGCCGCCGCCTCGGTCAGCCTGACCACATAGGACAAGCGTTCAGTGGCATCGGTGATCTGCGAAATTTCTTCGGCCTGGGGCATGCGCGGGTCAATCTGGAAATTGACGATCGCACTGTGCAGCTCGCGTGTGAGCTTGCCCACTTCCTGGTACAGGCCGCGGTCACGGGTCTGGTTAAGCTCATGGATCAACTGCACCGCGTCGGCGAAATGGCCTTTTTCCAGGCTGTCGACCAACTGGTGAGCATGCTTTTTCAGGGTCGACTCAAAGTCGCCCAGTGTTGTTTCTTTATGCTCCATAGCTCCCCCGCGATGGCATTAGCCGTGGATGCGTTCGAAGATTTTTTCGATCTTCTCTTTCAAGGCCAATGCTGTGAATGGCTTGACCACGTAACCGTTGACCCCGGCTTGGGCGGCTTCGATGATCTGTTCACGCTTGGCTTCGGCGGTCACCATCAACACCGGCAGGCTGCGCAGTTTTTCATCGGCGCGCACATGGCGCAGCAAATCGATACCGGTCATGCCCGGCATGTTCCAGTCGGTTACCAGAAAGTCGATGCTGCCGCTGTTGAGGATCGGAATCGCCGTAATGCCGTCATCCGCCTCGACCGTGTTAGTGAACCCAAGGTCACGCAACAGGTTTTTTATGATCCGCCGCATCGTTGAGAAGTCATCAACGATGAGGATTTTCATGTTCTTGTCCAATTCGACCTCCAAGCAGTCTTAAACGCGCCCAGCACCTGGACGCGCCACTTCAATCAACAGGCGTTACACAAAAAGGACTGCCCAGGGCACCACGGAGCGAATCCGCGAAGGCCGAAACCTTCGCGGTAGCATCTGCAGTGTCCCCACACTGCCTGTCAGCGCGCGCGCCACTCTCCCAACCGCCCCCGCAAGCGGGCCGCGCACTGGCTATGCAACTGGCTGACACGCGATTCGCTGACCCCCAGGACCTCACCGATTTCCTTGAGGTTCAGCTCTTCGTCGTAGTACAGCGCCAGCACCAGGCGCTCACGCTCCGGCAGATTGGCAATGGCGTCCGCCAACGCTCCCTGGAAACGCTCATCTTCCAGATCGCGCGACGGTTCCATATGCGCACTCGCGCCGTCCTCGTGCAGCCCTTCGTGTTCGCCGTCCTGTAACAGGTCGTCGAAACTGAACAGGCGGCTGCCCAAGGTATCGTTCAAAATCCCGTAATAATCGTCGAGACTCAATTGGAGTTCGGCCGCAACTTCATGATCTTTAGCGTCACGACCGGTTTTTGCTTCAATTGCGCGAATTGCGTCACTGACCATGCGCGTATTGCGGTGTACCGAACGCGGCGCCCAGTCCCCTTTACGCACCTCATCGAGCATCGCGCCACGGATACGGATACCCGCATACGTCTCGAAACTCGCGCCCTTGCTCGCGTCATATTTGGTCGACACTTCGAGCAGGCCGATCATGCCGGCCTGGATCAGGTCTTCAACCTGCACGCTGGCAGGCAGGCGCGCCAGCAGGTGGTAGGCAATGCGCTTGACCAGGGGCGCATAGCGCTCGATCAATTCGCCCTGGCTGTCACGTGCCGACTTTTTGTAAAGGTTGTAGCCGCTTGATGTCATAGCACAGGTCCCGCGCTCGTCTGATGCACCAGTCGCTCGACAAAAAACTCCAGATGCCCCCGAGGGTTGGCAGGCAACGGCCAGGTATCGACCTTCTGGGCAATGGCCTTGAATGCCAGTGCGCACTTCGAACGAGGGAACGCTTCGTAGACCGCACGCTGCTTTTGCACGGCCTTGCGCACACACTCGTCGTAGGGAACGGCGCCGACGTATTGTAAAGCCACATCGAGGAAACGATCCGTGACCTTGGTCAACTTGGCGAACAGGTTGCGCCCTTCCTGCGGGCTCTGGGCCATGTTGGCCAGCACGCGAAAGCGGTTCATGCCGTAGTCACGGTTGAGCAGTTTGATCAGGGCGTAGGCATCGGTAATCGAGGTGGGCTCGTCGCACACCACCAGCAGTACTTCTTGCGCTGCGCGGACAAAGCTGACCACCGACTCGCCGATGCCGGCGGCGGTGTCGATCACCAGCACGTCAAGGTTGTCGCCGATATCGCTGAAGGCCTGGATCAGGCCGGCATGCTGCGCCGGACTCAAGTGCACCATGCTCTGGGTGCCGGAGGCGGCCGGCACGATGCGGATCCCACCGGGCCCCTGCAGCAGCACGTCGCGCAGCTCACAGCGGCCTTCGATCACATCGGCCAGCGTGTGTTTGGGGGTCAGCCCCAACAGAACGTCCACGTTGGCCAGGCCCAGGTCAGCATCCAGCAGCATGACGCGACGGCCAAGCTCTGCCAGGGCCAGGGACAAATTCACTGACACGTTAGTTTTGCCGACGCCACCTTTGCCGCCGGTCACCGCGATCACCTGTACGGGATGCATGCTGCCCATTTTATTTCTTTACCTTGTCTTGCTTAGACGCAGGCTACATGGCTTGGCCGCGTGTATCGCTTGCAGACCATCGATGTAGGTACATTTCACGGTGTTCATCCTGCCTCATCCCACCCGTTTTGCCGGGTTGTGATAAAGGTCGGCGAACATATCAGCCATCGCTTCCTCGCTAGGCTCGTCTTGCATTTGCACGCTGACAGCACGGCTGACCAACTGATGACGGCGCGGCAGATGCAAATCATCCGGAATCCGCGGCCCGTCGGTCAGGTAGGCGACCGGTAGTTCATGACTGATTGCCAGGCTCAGCACTTCGCCCAGGCTGGCGGTTTCATCCAGTTTGGTCAGGATACAACCGGCCAGGCCGCAGCGCTTATAGCTGTGGTAGGCAGCGGTAAGAACCTGTTTCTGGCTGGTGGTTGCAAGCACCAGGTAATTTTTCGACTTGATGCCACGCCCGGCCAGGCTTTCGAGCTGCATGCGCAGGGCCGGGTCGCTGGCTTGCAGGCCGGCGGTATCGATCAACACCACGCGCTTGCGCAGCAGCGGGTCGAGGGCGTTGGCCAGGGACTGGCCCGGGTCGACGTGGGTCACCGGCACATTGAGGATGCGGCCCAGGGTCTTGAGCTGTTCCTGGGCGCCGATGCGGTAGCTGTCCATGCTCACCAGCGCGATGTTCTGCGCGCCGTACTTGAGTACATAACGGGCGGCCAGCTTGGCCAGGGTGGTGGTCTTGCCCATGCCGGCAGGACCGACCATGGCGATCACCCCGCCCTCTTCCAGGGGTTCGATCTCCGGGGTGGCGATCATGCGCGCCAGGTGCGCCAGCAGCATGCGCCAGGCTTGGCGTGGTTCTTCGACTTCGGCAGTCAGCGCCAGCAGGTCACGGGACAACGGGCCGGACAGGCCGATGCGTTGCAGACGACGCCACAGGTTGGCCTGCTGCGGCTTGCTGCCTTGCAGTTGCGTCCAGGCCAGAGAGCCCAGTTGCACTTCGAGCAGCTCGCGCAGGCCGTTGAGTTCAAAGCGCATCGAATCGAACACACGCTGATCGACTGCGGCGGCCGGGGCTGGCGCGGCGGGACGCGGCGGTTCGACAAACGTAGGTTCCACCAGCGGCTCGGAAGCGGTCAGCGGCAGGCCGGCGAACAACTGGCGATTGGTGGTGGCGTCGCTGTCGCCGCGCATGCTCAATTCGGCCTGGGCCGAGACGATGCGCGAAGCGGTCTTGCGCAGCTCGTCTTCAAGCTCCATGTTCGGCACGCGCGGGGCCAGGGCCTGGGGGGTGTAATCCAGGGCAGCCGTCAGCTCGACACCGCCGGCAATACGGCGGTTACCGATAATCGCGGCATCGGCGCCCAGCTCATCGCGGACCAACTTCATGGCCTGACGCATATCGGCGGCGAAAAAACGCTTTACTTGCATAACCCACTACCCTCAGCCGTTGGGCCCTACTGTCGCGACGATAGTCACTTGCTTATTGTCAGGAATTTCCTGGTAAGCCAACACGTGCAAATTCGGTACTGCCAGGCGTCCAAAGCGCGACAACATCGCGCGGACCGGACCGGCCACCAGCAGAATCACCGGCTGGCCCTGCATTTCCTGGCGCTGCGCGGCTTCGATCAACGAACGCTGCAGCTTTTCAGCCATGCTTGGCTCCAGCAAAACCCCTTCTTCCTGGCCTTGCCCTGCCTTCTGAATACTATTGAGCAATATCTGTTCCAACCTTGGCTCCAAGGTGATAACAGGCAGCTCAGACTCAACGCCTACAATGCTTTGCACGATTGCGCGGGACAAACCGACGCGCACCGCAGCCACCAGCGCGGCAGTATCTTGACTCTTGGCGGCGTTGTTGGCGATGGCTTCGGCAATGCTGCGAATGTCGCGTACCGGCACTTGTTCGGCGAGCAAGGCTTGCAGCACCTTGAGCAACTGCGACAGCGACAGCACGCCCGGCACCAGCTCTTCGGCCAGTTTCGGCGAGGCCTTGGCCAGCAAACCCATCAATTGCTGGACTTCCTCGTGGCCGATCAGCTCGTGGGAGTGCTTGTAGAGAATCTGGTTGAGGTGGGTGGCGACCACGGTGCTGGCGTCGACCACGGTGTAACCCAGCGATTGCGCCTGGCTGCGCTGGCTGACTTCGATCCACACCGCCTCCAGGCCGAAAGCCGGATCTTTGGCGGTAATGCCGTTGAGCGTACCGAACACCTGCCCCGGGTTGATCGCAAGTTCGCGGTCGGGGTAGATCTCGGCTTCGGCCAGGATCACGCCCATCAGGGTCAGGCGATAGGCGCTGGGGGCCAGGTCGAGGTTGTCGCGGATATGCACGGTGGGCATCAGGAAGCCCAGGTCCTGGGACAGCTTCTTGCGCACACCCTTGATCCGCGCCAGCAGCTGGCCGCCCTGGTTGCGGTCCACCAGCGGAATCAGGCGGTAGCCGACTTCCAGGCCGATCATGTCGATCGGGGTCACGTCGTCCCAGCCCAACTCCTTGGTTTCCTGGGCGCGGGTCGGGGATGGCAGCAATTCCTGCTGGCGCGCGATTTCCTGCTGGGCCTGGACCTTGACTGCATTCTGCTTTTTCCAGAACAGGTAGGCCGCGCCGCCGGCCATGGCCGCCATGCTCAGGAACGAAACGTGAGGCATGCCCGGCACGATGCCCATGACGGCCATGATGCCGGCGGCCACGGCCAGCGCCTTGGGGGATGCGAACATCTGGCGGCTGATCTGCTTGCCCATGTCTTCGGAGCCCGAAGCACGGGTCACCATGATCGCTGCCGCTGTGGATAACAACAGTGATGGCAATTGCGCCACTAAACCGTCACCGATGGTCAGCAAGGCGTACACCTTGCCCGCATCGCCAAAGGTCATGCCGTGCTGGAAGATCCCCACGGCCATGCCGCCGATCAGGTTGATGAACAGGATCAACAGGCCGGCGATGGCGTCACCGCGCACGAATTTGCTGGCGCCGTCCATGGAGCCGTAGAACTCGGCCTCTTGGGCCACTTCCAGGCGCCGGGATTTTGCCTGGTTCTGGTCGATCAGGCCGGCGTTGAGGTCGGCGTCGATGGCCATCTGCTTACCGGGCATCGCATCCAGGGTAAAGCGTGCGCTCACCTCGGAAATCCGCCCGGCACCCTTGGTCACCACCACGAAGTTGATGATCATCAGGATCGCGAACACCACGATACCGACCACGTAGTTGCCGCCGATCACCACCTCACCGAAGGCCTGGATCACCTTACCGGCGGCGGCGTGACCGTCCTGGCCGTGGAGCATCACCACGCGGGTGGACGCCACGTTCAGCGCCAGGCGCAACAGGGTCGCCACCAGCAGGATGGTGGGAAATACCGCGAAATCCAAAGGCCGCAGGGCGTACACACAGACCAGCAGCACCACCACCGACAGGGCGATGTTGAAGGTGAAGAACACGTCGAGCAGGAACGGCGGCATCGGCAACATCATCATTGCCAGCATCACCAGCAACAACAACGGCACACCCAGATTGCCCCGCGACAGGTCAGTCAGGGTGCCACGGGCCGTGCTGAGCATTTGAGAGCGATCTGCCACCGGTATTCCTCGTGTCCTTGAAGCAAAGTTTTGACGCTGGGAAGCGTCCTGAAGGCGGTACTGCAAGAAGCCTTCCAACTTTTGCCCCACGGCCAGGATGACTCTGCCAACGACCGAATCTACTGGGTGTAATCAATGGGGATGTACCTGCTGTTACTGAGGAAATTTCCGACAAGGTTTTCGGGTTGCCCCTAGGAACCGGGCTCCCTAGTCTCCGTACACCGCTGCAAATGCAGTGGTCGGGCGTCGCGGCCCGGTTTACAACGGAGTAAAAGCACCATCTCCCTTTCAGTCGACGCTTTTTTATCGTCTACTGTGCGGCGCTATGGCGGCTGTGCGCGGGATACCTTCGGGTATGCCGGGTTGCTCCTTGACCGGTCCGCGAACCTGCGTACAGCTGCCACCCTCCATCGCGTCGCGGCGATCAGTGGCGGCTCCACTTTCGTAAGGAGCTTCACAATGATCAAACCCACCCCAAATCCCCCACCCAGCGTAATCCTCACCCTTATCGACGGCATCAGCACCGAAGACCTGCTGGTCAACCTCACCGAAAACCTGGCATCCGCCCACGCCCTGACCTGTGATTTCGCCTTTGACCTAGAGGGAACACAGCGAGAAGGTGCGCTGGGTATTGCGCAGTTGATTGAGATCGGCCGATTGCTGGCTGAGCGACTGCTGGATGACAGGGAGCCGTCATCCGCAGAAACACCGGGCAACCTCTGATCGTTCCCACGCTCTGCGTGGGAATGCAGCCAGGGACGCTCCGCGTCCCGACTTGAACCCTGCGCGACGGTGACGCAGAGCGTCACGGGAGGCATTCCCACGCGGGAGCGTGGGAACGATCTTCAAAAATCCTGGCCGGCCCAGAGGCCGCCATCGGGGGCAAGCCCCCTCCCACAGTTGGGAACGATCAACAACCCGATTCACCACAGTTGCCTGCCTGGATGGGCAACGCATAAATGCCCTCGGGCCGATGGACCATTTGAAACTTCAGATGCTTACCCTCCGACAGCGCCGTCCAGCGCCAATCCTTGTGATTGATGAACACGTGCTCTGCCCGGTCATCCAGCTCGATCAGCCAGTCGCCCCTGATCCAGTCATAGGATTTGACAGTCCCCATCGCCACTTTCAATACCGCTCTCCCTGCATCTCGTTTACTACCTGCGCGCAGTGCTGATGGGTAATGAAACCGTGGGAAAGCTTCGCCTGGCTACTGTCAAAGTTGACAGGTAGACGCGGGCCGATGGCGGATGATAGGCAGGTGATAGCGTGGATCATGCCTGCGAGGGCTTTTTGCGCCTGCGGGAGGGTCGTTGCCTGGGAGGCGTCTGTGGGGATTCAACGCTTTCAATGGTTGTCGACTGAACGGCAACCTCATTGCCATCGCGATCCAGAGCCTTGAAGCCAATGCCCTTGACCGCATCGCACCACCTGACCGTGCCCCTGTCCATCGCCGCCTCCCGAGCCGCGCATGGCTGCGTGGCTCATCGCTGTATCAAACAGTGAAGGCGGCGTATTGGCTACTGTCAAAGTTGACAGGTAGAACGCACACCTCTGTAGGAGCGAGCTTGCTCGCGAAGGTGGGTAACAATAACGCGGGGAGTCAGGATAAACGCGGCGACGGTGAGTTTTTCGCGAGCAAGCTCGCTCCTGCAGTGAGCCGCAGCGTTCAGGAGTCGCGACGCAAATCCGGTGGGATCGGCAGGTCCTTGAGCGGATCAGGCCGCTTGCCCTTGCCCGCCCGGTATTGGCGGATCTGGTAGACGTAGGCCAGCACCTGGGCCACCGCCAGGTACAACCCGGCCGGGATTTCCTGGTCCAGGTCGGTGGAATAGAAGATCGACCGCGCCAGCGCCGGGGATTCCAGCAGCAGGATGTCGTTGGCCACGGCGATTTCGCGGATCTTCAGTGCGGTAAAGTCGCTGCCCTTGGCCAGCAACATCGGCGCGCCGCCCTTTTCCGGGTCGTACTTGAGAGCCACGGCATAGTGGGTCGGGTTGGTGATGATCACGTCGGCGTCGGGCACCGAGGCCATCATCTTGCGCTGGGACATTTCGCGCTGCAGTTGGCGGATGCGTTGCTTGACCTCCGGGCGCCCTTCCTGGTCCTTGTGTTCGTCGCGCACTTCCTGCTTGGTCATCAGCAGTTTCTTGTGGCTTTCCCACAACTGGATCGGCGCGTCCACCGCCGCGATGATGATCAACCCGGCGGACATCCACAACGCGCTCCAGCCCACCACTTGCAGGCTGTGGATGATCGCCGACTCCAGCGGTTCATGGGCGATGCGCAGCAGATCGTCGATGTCGGACGACAATACCGTCACCGCCACGAACAGAATCAGGATGAATTTGGCCAGCGCCTTGAGCAATTCCACCAGGGCCTTGGTGGAAAACATGCGCTTGAGGCCGGCCGCCGGGTTCATGCGGCTGAACTTGGGCGCCATGCTGCTGGCAGCGAATAGCCAGCCGCCCAGGGCGACCGGGCCGATCAGCGCGGCCAGCAGCAACGTGATCAGAATCGGCTGCACCGCCAGCAGCGCAATCGTGCCCGAATGCAGCAGGTACTGGCCCATGGAGTCGGGGTTGAGCAACACCTCCCGGGGCAGAGTGAAGTTGTGCTTCATCAGCTCCAGTAAATCCAGCGCCAGGCCACCGCCGTAGATCAGCAAGGCACCGGCGCCGGCCATCATGGTCGCAACGGTATTGAGCTCTTTGGAGCGCGCGATCTCGCCCTTTTCCCTGGAGTCCTTTTTACGTTTCTCCGTGGGGTCTTCTGTCTTGTCCTGACCACTCTCGCTCTCGGCCATGGCTCAGCGCGCCCGTGCCAGGTCACGTAAGAACTGCAGGGCGTCGGTCGCCAGCGGTTGATACTGATTGAGAATGTCGGCCAGGCCGATCCAGAAAATCCCCATGCCCATCACCAGGGTCAAAGGGAAGCCGATCGAGAAAATGTTCAGCTGCGGCGCTGCGCGGGTCATCACGCCAAACGCGATGTTGACCACCAGCAGCGCGGTGATGGCCGGCAACACCAGCAGCAAGGACGCGCCCAGCACCCAGCCGAGGCGCCCCACCAGTTCCCAGAAATGGTTGACCACCAGCCCCGAGCCCACCGGCAAGGTGGTGAAGCTTTCGGTCAGCACCTCGAACGCCACCAAATGGCCGTTCATGGCCAGGAATAGCAAAGTCACCAACATGGTCAAAAATTGCCCGATCACCGCCGCCGATACACCGTTGGTGGGGTCGACCATGGACGCAAAGCCCATGCCCATCTGGACCGAGATGATTTGGCCGGCCACCACAAACGCCTGGAAGAACAGGCTCAGGGAAAAACCCAGCATGGCGCCGATCAGGATCTGTTCGGCAATCAGCAGCAGCGCACTGAGGTCGAGGGCGTTGACCGGCGGCATCGGCGGCAGGCCAGGCACGATCACGACCGTAATGGCTACCGCGAAATACAAGCGCACACGCCGTGGCACGAGGGTGGTGCCGAACACCGGCATGGCCATCAACATGGCCGTGACGCGAAACATCGGCAGGATGAACGAGGCCACCCAGGTACTGATCTGGGTGTCGGTCAGGGCCAATAAGGATTGCATCGGCTCAGCCGATCAACTGCGGAATACTGCCGTACAGCTGCAGGATGTATTCCATGAAGGTTTGCACCAGCCACGGGCCGGCGACGATCAGGGTGATCAGCATCACCAGCAGGCGCGGCAGGAAGCTCAGGGTCTGTTCGTTGATTTGGGTGGCGGCCTGGAACATCGCCACCAGCAGGCCGACCAGCAGGCTCGGCACCACCAGCACGGCGACCATCACGGTGGTCAGCCACAGTGCTTCACGGAACAGGTCGACGGCAACTTCTGGGGTCATGGCGCTATACCCCCCCGAAACTGCCGGCCAGGGTGCCGATAATCAGCGCCCAGCCGTCCACCAGCACAAACAGCATGATCTTGAACGGCAGCGAGATGATCAGCGGCGACAGCATCATCATGCCCATCGCCATCAGCACGCTCGCCACCACCAGGTCGATGATCAGGAACGGGATGAAGATCATGAAACCGATCTGGAACGCGGTCTTCAATTCCGAGGTGACGAAGGCCGGCACCAGAATCGTCAGCGGCGCCTGGTCCGGGGTGGCAATGTCGGTACGCTTGGACAGGCGCATGAACAACTCGAGGTCGCTGGAGCGGGTCTGCGACAGCATGAAGTCCTTGATCGGGCCCTGGGCCTTGTCGATCGCGTCCTGGGCCGTGAGCTTTTCCGCCAGGTAAGGCTGCAGGGCTTGCTGGTTCACCTTGTCAAAGACCGGCGCCATGATGAACAGGGTCAAAAACAGCGCCATGCCGGTGAGGATCTGGTTCGACGGGGTCTGCTGCAGGCCCAGGGCCTGGCGCAGGATCGAGAACACGATGATGATCCGCGTAAAGCTGGTCATCAGCATGACGAACGCCGGGATAAAACTCAGCGCGGTCATGATCAGCAGGATCTGCAGGCTGACCGAGTATTCCTGCGCGCCGGCCGCATTGGTGCCCAGGGTAATCGCCGGGATCGACAACGGGTCGGCGCCCAGTGCCATCGGCGCGGCCAGCAACAGCATGAGCGTCAGGAAAACGCGCATTACTTCTTATCCTTCTGGTCCTTGCCCAGCAATTCCATCAGGCGCTGGGCGAATTCTGGCGTGGCGGTCTCGCTGCTGGCCGCGTCCACCGGGGTCTTGAGTACGTGCAACGGAGTGATGCGGCCAGGGGTGATGCCGAGCAGGATCTGCTCCTCGCCCACCTGCACCAGCACCAATCGGTCCCGCGGGCCGAGGGCACGCGAGCCGACCAGTTCGATCACCTGGGCATTGCCCGGGCCGATGCGCTGCACGCGGCGCATCAGCCAGGCCAGCACGAAGATCAAGCCGATCACCAGCAACAG
>NZ_CVTX01000154.1:255-605 GCF_900005715.1 Pseudomonas sp. 34 E 7 | reverse complement strand
CGTCAACGATAACGCGTGCTTCCTGAATAAACGCGGTGCCTGTGAGTTTTTCGCGAGCAAGCTCGCTCCTACAAAAAGCCTTGACTGGCATTGGAGCCAGCCCCCTCCCACCGTTGTAAATGGCGTGTGTCAGCTGACCTTCAGCACCAACGGATTATCTGGTGATTGGCCGTCCGATCAGCCAGGCGGCCGATCCGGCTAAGGCGTTGGCGGCGGTCGTTGCTGAAATCGCCTGACCCCAGGCGGGCACTGAAAATGTGGGAGGGGGCTTGCCCCCGATGGCGGCCTCTGGGCCGACCAGGATGTTGGATCAGATCGAGTACATATCCGTTTCTGCGGTAACGGCCACT
>NZ_CVTX01000154.1:0-205 GCF_900005715.1 Pseudomonas sp. 34 E 7 | reverse complement strand
ATGGCGGCCTCTGGGCCGACCAGGATGTTGGATCAGATCGAGTACATATCCGTTTCTGCGGTAACGGCCACTTAGGGTTCCGCCCTGACGGCGGGTCACTTTGGAAAAGCTCCAAAGTAACCAAAGGGCTCTTGCCCCACCACTCGGCACCTCGCCTAGGCTCGGTGTGCCCGAACGCAGGCTTGAATCCGTGGGCCGCCGCCAC
>NZ_CVTX01000063.1:0-4575 GCF_900005715.1 Pseudomonas sp. 34 E 7 | reverse complement strand
CCAGTTGTTCATGCTCGACATCGTCTTTGTGTGCATCGTGGTCATCGGCGTGCTGGGCGTGGTGATGGACCGTGGCGTCGGCTGGCTGGATCGCAAATGGGTGCACTGGCCGCATCCGGCCACCGCGCACATCCGGCGCGGCCCGCGTTACCAGGGCTGGCAGCGCCTGCAGCCGTGGCTGCTGCCCCTGGGGTTGCTGGCGCTGTGGCAAGTGGCGACGCAGCAGGGCTGGGTCGATGCGAATATCCTGGTGAGCCCATGGACTGTGCTGCAGACCACCGCCACGGGCGTCGTGGATGGCACGCTGTCGGGGGCGCTGGGCAAAAGCCTGGGGCGCACCCTGGGTGGCCTGGCATTGGGCGCCAGCCTGGGGTTTGCCATCGGCTTGTGGCTGGGCTTGTCACCGCGCAGCGAGCGGGTGCTCGGCCCTACCCTGGCCGCCTTGCGCCAGATCGCAATCTTTGCCTGGGTGCCGTTGCTCACGGCCTGGTTTGGCCTGGGGGAATTGGCCAAATGGGTGTTTATCGGCCTGGCGGCGTTTTTCCCGCTGTTTATCGCCACCCAGCGCAGCGTGTTGAACCTGTCACCGCAACTGAGCGAAGCCGCACAGGTGCTGCGCCTGAACCTGTTCCAACGGCTGCGCCGCCTGATACTGCCGGGCGCGGCGCCGGGCATTTTCGCCGGGCTGCGCCTGAGCCTGATCTACGCCTGGCTGGGCACCATCGGCGCGGAATACTTCATGCCGTCCAATGGCGGCATCGGCAGCCTGATGATCGGCGCCCAACAGCTGCTGCGCATGGATTTGATCATGAGCGGCATGCTGCTGGTCGGCCTTACCGGCGCCACCCTCAACCTTATCGGCCAACGCCTTGAAAGCCGCGTCACCGGCTGGAGACACGCATGAACGCACCGATTGTCAGCTTCAACCATGTGGGCAAGTCCTTCGAGGTGGATGGCGTCGAGCTGGAAGCCATCCGCGAATTCAACCTGGAGATTGCCGAGGGCGAATTTGTGGCGATTGTCGGTTCGAGCGGCTGCGGCAAGTCCACGCTTTTACGCTTGCTGGTGGGGCTGGATACGCAGTTTCGCGGGCAGATCCAGGTCGATGGCAAAGCCGTGAGCGGCATCGGCAGCGAACGCGGCATCGTGTTCCAGGAACACCGCTTGTTCCCCTGGCTGACGGTGGCGCAGAACATCGGCCTGGGCCTGGTCAATGAGCCCTTGAGCGAGGCCGAGCGCAGCCGACGCATTGGCGACTTTATCGAACTGGTGGGCCTCACCGACTTCACCCGCGCCTATCCCCACCAACTGTCCGGCGGCATGGCGCAACGGGTGGCCATCGCTCGTGGCCTGGTGGCCAGCCCACGGATTCTGCTGCTGGACGAGCCGTTCGGCGCACTGGATGCGCTGACCCGCCAGCAGATGCAGGACGAACTATTGGCGATTCGCGCCCGCGCCAGAATCACTACGGTGCTGGTGACCCACGATGTGGAAGAGGCGATTTTCCTCGCCGACCGCGTGGTGGTGATGGAGCCCCGGCCCGGGCGGATCAAGCAGGTGGTCGAGATCGCCCTGCCCCATCCGCGCCAGCGCAGCAGCTTTGAATTCCACCAACTGCGCGAAGAGCTGCTGCATGAACTGATCAGCGACGATCACTACCAGCCGCCGGTGCGC
Organism: Pseudomonas sp. 34 E 7; assembly: GCF_900005715.1. Classification (NCBI taxonomy): domain Bacteria; kingdom Pseudomonadati; phylum Pseudomonadota; class Gammaproteobacteria; order Pseudomonadales; family Pseudomonadaceae; genus Pseudomonas; species Pseudomonas sp. 34 E 7. The sequence goes on along the minus strand of NZ_CVTX01000063.1, from coordinate 2,901 downwards.
GAACAGATCCGCGACCTGCCGCTGGCGTTCATTGCTTGCTGAACGCGAGTTCTCTGTCCGGTTGCTCTTCGCGTTCAAACCGATTGGCCCGCGCAAAGGTGCCGAAATCATTGAAGCGCACGCCCATCTCGGCCATGACCTTGTGCGCCACCCTGACCGTCATCTGGCGGATATAGAACGGCTCCTTCACCACGAAATGGTGGATGCCGTGGGTGCTGCCGAAATTGAAACAGAACGCCTGCAACGGCCACATCCACCAGGGGTTGAGCACCTGGGTCTGCTGGATCACATTGCCCGGCTCCACATCGCCGTAGTAATGCATGTTGGAACTGACGAAGTGCAGGCAAAAGGTGCGCAGCACGTTGGGGCCAATGATCACCACCGCCGCGATATCGATCACCTGCATCATCTGCAGCGTCCCGGCTGACCAGTCGATGGGCGCGCCCACCAGGCCGGCGATGCCGTTGGCGGCATGAAAGCCGAGGAAGATGTACCACGCACCCCAATGCAGCAGCGCCAGCGGTGCGTACACCAGCAGCACGCGCTTGAGGATGCTGAACCTGTGCGGCCAGGTCCTGGCGCGCAGCAGGCGGATCATGGCGGACATCATGTTGTCGCCCACCATCAGCAAGCGCGCGATGCCCCAGGGCTCGCCGTTGGTGATGGCACGCTCTTCCACATCGGCCTCGGTGCCGGAGACCTTGTGATGATTGAGGTGCAGGTGCCGGCGAATCCACGGGTTGATCGTGCTCGGCCGCGCCAGCCACACCAGGCCCATCATCAGGTTGTGGGGCACGCGCTGCTTGCGAAAGTACATGCTGTGGATCAGGTCGTGTTCCAGCTCATGGGTGAGTGAGGCAAAGAACGCATTGAGCAGCAGGCATACCCACCAGGCCATGTGACCGCTGATATACAGCGCCGCCGAACCCAGCATGCCGACCCATGCGAACGCCAGGATGCCCGCGCCCAGCGCGTCCTGATGCAGCAGCCAGGAATGCCGCTGGCGCAGGCGCGCGCCCTCGGCCAGCACCACTTCGCGGATATGCGCCGAACGCTGTTGCGCGTTCATCTGCTGGGGACTTGCACAAGTACCGTCCATGCTTCCATTCTCTTGTGGAGTGATGCCTGCATCCTGCACCCAACCCTGGCGCAGGCCGCTAGCTCCGCACGCCAACCTGTTGACCGCAAGCGCCAATCGCCATGACTGAACCGACTTCCCTCGCCAGCTGGACCCGCGCCCTGCGCAAGCAACTCGAGGCCCTGGGCCTGGACAGCGCCGCGCTGTGCCTTGAGGCCGGGCTCGACCCGTTGCTGATGGACGACCCGAACGCGCGCTACCCGTTGTCGGCCACCACGCGCCTGTGGGCACTGGCGGTGCAGGCCAGTGGCGATCCGGCGATTGGCTTGCGGGTGTCGCGGTTTGTCAGCCCCACGACCTTTCATGCATTGGGTTACGCGCTGGTGGCCAGCGGCAGTTTGCGCGAAGTGTTCGAACGCATCGTGCGCTATCACCAGGTGGTCAGCGATGCCCTGAGCCTGGAGTTGAGCCGACACGGCGACTGCTACCGTTTTCGCCTGCTGCAACCCGAAGGCAGCCCGGCGCCGGCGCTGGAAGCCATCGATGCGTTTGCGGCGATCTATGTGCGCACCTGCCGCAATCGCCTGGGGCGCGACTACGCACCGCTGGCGGTTTACCTGCAGCGCCCGGAACCGGTCGACCCCGCGCCCTGGCACACGGTGTTTCGCGCGCCGGTGTTCTTTGGCGCCGAGGAAGACCGCCTGGAGTTCGCCGCCCAGGACTTCGACAGCCACCTGGACGATGCCAACCCGGAGTTGGCCGAACACAATGAAACCGTGCTCAAGCGCACCCTGGCGCAACTGCAGCCGCTGACCTGGGAGCGCAAGGTGCGCGCCGCCATTGAGGCGCAACTGCCCGACGGCGAACCCGGCGCGGAGCGGATCGCCCAGGCGTTGCATTTGAGTCTGCGCAGTCTGCAGCGGCACCTGGCGGATGAAGGTTGCCGGTTTGACGCGTTGCTCAATGAATGCCGGCAGAACCTGGCGCTGTTGCACCTGCGCGATCCGCAGTGTTCATTGGCCGAGATCAGCCATCTGCTGGGGTTTGCCGATACCAGCAGTTTCAACCGGGCGTTCAAGCGCTGGACGGGGATGACGCCGGGGCAGTTCAGGGATGGGTTGCGGTAGGTGAATGGGGGGTGTTTTTGAGGGCCTCATCGGGGGCAAGCCCCCTCCCACATTTGAACTGTGAATACATTTAAGTGTGGGAGGGGCGGTGCGACGATTCGACTTGCCCCCGATAGCGGTCTTTGAGGCTCTGCAAATCCCGGATCAATCACCGCCCCCGATCACGCCGCAGCAATTTCCTCACCCGCGCCACCAACACTTTGGCGTCAAACGGCTTGAGCAAGTAATCGTCTTCATGCAATTCCAACCCACGCAGCCGATCTTCAATGCCGTCAGGCGTGGTCAGGAACAGCACGGGGGTTTCTCCGCGCTGGCGAATCGCCTGCTGCAACTTCCACGCATTCAGGCCCGGCAGCATCACGTCCAGGATCACCAGGTCGTACTCGGTGCTTTCCACAAAGCGCTGCGCCGCCATGCCGTTGGCCGCCACTTCCACGCCGAAACCCGCTTCGCTCAGGCCCTGGGCCATGCGTTGCGCCAGTTGCGGCTGGTCTTCCACTAACAACACCTGCATGCCTTACCTCTGGGTTTGATTACAAACCTGTCATCAAATTGTGCGGCTTTTGACCACGTCCACTGGCTACCGTGACGGTCTGCCTTTTGGAGCCCTCACCATGTTTCGCACTGCCTTGTTCCTGAGCCTCGCCGTGGCGACTGCCGCCCAGGCCACGCCGCAACTGCCACGCCACGCCGAGC
>NZ_CVTX01000050.1:0-2675 GCF_900005715.1 Pseudomonas sp. 34 E 7 | reverse complement strand
GGCATCCGTGGCGGCCTTGCGCTGACGGCGGGCGTTGGCGGCGCGCTCGATGGGCCAGCGGATCAGCACGAACACGATGTACAGCGCAAACACGATCATGGTGTACATGAACAGGTCGGAGATGGCGCGCCAGGCGTTATTGCCGACCTTTAGCAGCAGGTCCAGGGCAGTGATCGCCACGGCGGGCGCGAACTGGGTCTTGATCGGGTCGACAATGGTGGGGCTGAGCAACAGCACCGCCATCAGTAACTGCAACGGCTCACGCAGCCAGCGCCAGATCCAGCGGGTCATGCGCCACCACACCAACAGGCAGCCCAAAGCGGCGAAGGCGTAGAGGCCCCAAGCGGTCAGATAGTCGTTCTCGGTCATGGTGTCCATGGCAAGGCTGGCAAAGAGGCGGCTATGATAACGGCTTTTGCGTGTCGCGGCTGCAATGCCGGCCACCGTCCGCCCGATAGAGAATTATCCATGCCTATTTCGACCGCACCGATTGCCCGCAAAGCCCCAGGCCCAGACCCGTACGCCTGGCTGCAGGAACGTGACAGCACTGAAGTGCTCGATTACCTCAAAGCGGAAAACGCCTGGCAGGAGACCCAACTGGCCGATCAGCAGGCACTGCGCGAGACGCTGTTCGAGGAAATCAAGGGCCGTATCCTGGAAACCGACTTGTCCCTGCCCTCCCCCTGGGGCCCGTACCTGTACTACACGCGCACCACCGCCGGTGACGAATACGCGCGTCACTACCGCTGCCGGCGCCCGGCCGATGACAGCAACCAGGTGGATGAGCGCAGCGAAGAATTGCTGCTGGACCCGAACGTGCTGGCCAATGGCGGCTTTTTCTCCCTCGGCGCGTTCAGCATCAGCCCCGACCATCAGCGCCTGGCCTACAGCCTCGACACCACGGGTGAAGAGATCTACACCCTGTACGTGAAGGAATTGGCGACCGACAAGGTCAGTGAGCTGGCATTCGACAACTGCGACGGCAGCATGACCTGGGCCAACGACAGCATCACGCTGTTTTTCGGCGAACTGGACGACACTCATCGTCCGCACAAGCTTTACCGCTACCGCCTGGACGGCACGGCGGCGCAGGAAGTGTTCCACGAACCCGACGGACGCTTCTTCCTGCATTGCTACCGCTCCAGCTCCGAGCGCCAGTTGCTGCTGGCCCTGGGCAGCAAGACCACCAGCGAGATCTGGGCCCTCGACGCCGACCAGCCGCACCTGGACTTCACCTGCCTGGCGCCGCGGGTGGAAGATCACGAATACGATGTCGATCACGGCCAGTTGAACGGCCAGTGGACCTGGTTTATCCGCAGCAACCGCGACGGTATCAACTACGCGCTGTTCGTCGCGCCTGACAGCGGCACGCCCCCGACCGAAGCCGACTGGCAGAACCTGATCCCCCACAGCGACGAGGTGATGCTCGACGGCGTCAGCCTCAACGCCAGCGCCATGACCCTGAGCCTGCGCATCGGCGGCCTGCCGGTGATCGAAGTGCACCCCGAGGGCGTGCCGGCCTATCGCGTGGAACTGCCTGACGCGGCTTACAGCCTCTACGTACAGAACAGCCTGGAATTTGCCAGCGACAGGATTCGCCTGCGCTATGAAGCACTGAACCGTCCGGCCCAGGTGCGCCAGTTGGAACTGGCCAGCGGGGCACAGCAGGTGCTCAAGGAAACCCCGGTACTCGGTGAGTTCAACGCCGATGACTACGTCAGCCAGCGTCTGTGGGCCACGTCCGCCGACGGCACCCAGGTGCCGATCAGCCTGGTGGTCAAGCGTGACCAGCTCGGCCAGACGACGCCGCTGTACCTGTATGGCTACGGCGCCTATGGCTCGAGCCTGGACCCATGGTTCTCCCATGCGCGCCTGAGCCTGCTGGACCGAGGCGTGGCGTTTGCCATCGCGCACGTGCGCGGCGGTGGCGAGCTGGGTGAAGCCTGGTACCGCAACGGCAAGCAGGAACACAAGCAGAACACCTTCAGCGATTTCATCGCCTGCGCCGAACACCTCATCGCCCAGGGCCTGACCACCGCCAACCAGTTGGCGATCAGCGGCGGCAGCGCCGGCGGCCTGTTGATCGGTGCGGTGCTCAACCAACGCCCGGAGCTGTTCCAGGCGGCGATCGCCGAAGTGCCGTTTGTCGATGTGCTCAACACCATGCTCGACCCGGAACTGCCGCTGACCGTCACCGAGTACGACGAATGGGGCAACCCGCAGGAGCCCGAGGTGTATGCGCGCATCAAGGCCTATGCGCCGTACGAAAACGTGCGTGCCCAGGCCTACCCGCACATGCTGGTGATTGCCGGTTACAACGACAGTCGCGTGCAGTACTGGGAAGCGGCCAAGTGGGTGGCCAAACTGCGCGACACGAAGACGAACGACAACCTGCTGCTGCTCAAGACCGAGCTGGGCGCCGGTCACGGCGGCATGAGCGGTCGTTACCAGGGATTACGTGACGTGGCACTCGAATATGCCTTCGTGTTCAAGGCGCTTGAGCTGATTTAGGAACGTATGATTGAAGCGCTTAGTGGGGCGGCCCGGTCTGAACACAGGACGCCCTCGCAACAGTTTTAACCGCCGGGCGTCTTCGGCTTGCTGTCGTTCTGCTGCAGGCCCGGGACCGTCTGGTCCTTGGGCGGCGCCGGCAGCACGATCGGCGCCAGGGGCGG
>NZ_CVTX01000077.1:0-1224 GCF_900005715.1 Pseudomonas sp. 34 E 7 | reverse complement strand
GGTGCAGGCGCCGTGGCGGCCAGCGCGCCCGGCGTAGCGCCGAGCTGTTCGGCCAGGGCTCGGGCGAAGAAGTCCTGCCACACATGACTCACCCCGGCCAGCGCTTGAGTATTGCGCAGGCCGTAGTGGTTGTGGGTCGGCAGTACACCGATGGTTAGGGGAAGAATGTCTGACATTTTTTTCGGTCGACGCTCAGCTCTGGCAAAATACCTGACTGTTGTTTTTATCGGCCGGTATTGGCCGATCCTTAATATTTTCGAGCGTAGCGATTGATGAGTGAACAACCAGCGGCCAGCCGCATTCGGGTCGAGGCCTTGGCCGAAGAATTCCAGGCCCGCGCCGCGCAGTGGGCTGCGCTGTTGGGCTTGCCTGTGCAACGCGATGAGGCGGATTTTTCCCTGCAGGTCGGCGAACAAGGCCTGCAATTGCAACAGCTCGGACCGGACGCACCGGGCCCGGTGCGGGTCGACTTTGTCGAAGGCGGCGCGGCGCACCGGCGTCTATATGGCGGTGGCAGCGGGCAGATGATCGCCAAGGCCGTGGGCGTCGCCCAAGGCGTGCGTCCCCGTGTACTGGACGCCACGGCCGGGCTGGGCAAGGATGCGTTCGTGCTGGCAAGCCTGGGCTGTGAGATGAGCCTGATCGAGCGCCAGCCATTGATTGGTGCCTTGCTGGAAGACGGCCTGGCACGCGCTGCGCAGGATTTTGACGTGGCGCCGATCGTGGCGCGCATGACGCTGCTCAAGGGCAACGCCATTGAAGTGATGCTCAATTGGGCAGGCGAGCCGCCGCAAGTGATCTACCTGGACCCAATGTTCCCGCACCGCGAGAAAACCGCCCTCGTGAAGAAGGAAATGCGCCTGTTCCGGCCACTGGTCGGTGATGACCTGGATGCACCGGCATTGCTCGCGGCGGCCCTCGCCCTGGCCAGCCATCGCGTAGTGGTCAAACGCCCGCGCAAGGCGCCGTGCATTGACGGGCCCAAGCCGAGCCATGCGCTGGAGGGCAAGTCCAGTCGTTATGATATTTATCCCAAGAAGGCGCTTAAGGTTTAGGCTGCGAGCTGCAAGCTGCAAGCAAAGGCGCCTTTCACTTGCAGTTTGCAGGTACCTACACAACTCAGCAGCGCCCAACCGTAACCACGATGCGAAGCGAGTCGCTCTTGATCTTGATCTGCTTTTGATCTCAGGCGCCCCGTTAAACCACGCTGGCCGAACGCAGGCT
>NZ_CVTX01000128.1:0-52361 GCF_900005715.1 Pseudomonas sp. 34 E 7 | reverse complement strand
TCGTCTTCTTCAATGAATCAAGCAATTCGTGTGGGAACTTATGGAGCAGCTGATGTCGTCGATTAAGGAGGTGATCCAGCCGCAGGTTCCCCTACGGCTACCTTGTTACGACTTCACCCCAGTCATGAATCACACCGTGGTAACCGTCCTCCCGAAGGTTAGACTAGCTACTTCTGGTGCAACCCACTCCCATGGTGTGACGGGCGGTGTGTACAAGGCCCGGGAACGTATTCACCGCGACATTCTGATTCGCGATTACTAGCGATTCCGACTTCACGCAGTCGAGTTGCAGACTGCGATCCGGACTACGATCGGTTTTGTGGGATTAGCTCCACCTCGCGGCTTGGCAACCCTCTGTACCGACCATTGTAGCACGTGTGTAGCCCAGGCCGTAAGGGCCATGATGACTTGACGTCATCCCCACCTTCCTCCGGTTTGTCACCGGCAGTCTCCTTAGAGTGCCCACCATAACGTGCTGGTAACTAAGGACAAGGGTTGCGCTCGTTACGGGACTTAACCCAACATCTCACGACACGAGCTGACGACAGCCATGCAGCACCTGTCTCAATGTTCCCGAAGGCACCAATCCATCTCTGGAAAGTTCATTGGATGTCAAGGCCTGGTAAGGTTCTTCGCGTTGCTTCGAATTAAACCACATGCTCCACCGCTTGTGCGGGCCCCCGTCAATTCATTTGAGTTTTAACCTTGCGGCCGTACTCCCCAGGCGGTCAACTTAATGCGTTAGCTGCGCCACTAAGAGCTCAAGGCTCCCAACGGCTAGTTGACATCGTTTACGGCGTGGACTACCAGGGTATCTAATCCTGTTTGCTCCCCACGCTTTCGCACCTCAGTGTCAGTGTTGGTCCAGGTGGTCGCCTTCGCCACTGGTGTTCCTTCCTATATCTACGCATTTCACCGCTACACAGGAAATTCCACCACCCTCTACCACACTCTAGTCAGTCAGTTTTGAATGCAGTTCCCAGGTTGAGCCCGGGGATTTCACATCCAACTTAACAAACCACCTACGCGCGCTTTACGCCCAGTAATTCCGATTAACGCTTGCACCCTCTGTATTACCGCGGCTGCTGGCACAGAGTTAGCCGGTGCTTATTCTGTCGGTAACGTCAAAACAATCACGTATTAGGTAACTGCCCTTCCTCCCAACTTAAAGTGCTTTACAATCCGAAGACCTTCTTCACACACGCGGCATGGCTGGATCAGGCTTTCGCCCATTGTCCAATATTCCCCACTGCTGCCTCCCGTAGGAGTCTGGACCGTGTCTCAGTTCCAGTGTGACTGATCATCCTCTCAGACCAGTTACGGATCGTCGCCTTGGTGAGCCATTACCTCACCAACTAGCTAATCCGACCTAGGCTCATCTGATAGCGCAAGGCCCGAAGGTCCCCTGCTTTCTCCCGTAGGACGTATGCGGTATTAGCGTCCGTTTCCGAACGTTATCCCCCACTACCAGGCAGATTCCTAGGCTTTACTCACCCGTCCGCCGCTCTCAAGAGAAGCAAGCTTCTCTCTACCGCTCGACTTGCATGTGTTAGGCCTGCCGCCAGCGTTCAATCTGAGCCATGATCAAACTCTTCAGTTCAAACATCTTTGGGTTTTTAAGAAACCCTAAACTTGGCTCAGCAATCGTTGGTTACATCTTTGATTTCTCGCGGAGTAACTTGTGATGCTGATAATCTTGTTGACTATCAGTCTGACTCCACAAGCACCCACACGAATTGCTTGATTCAGTTGTTAAAGAGCGGTTGGTTAAGATGTTTCGTCTCAACCGAGGCGCGCATTCTACAGCAGCCTCATTTGCTGTCAAGCGGTAATTTTCAGAAGTTTTCGAAGATTTCTTCAACAACTTCAACCACTTGCGCTTGCGATCTCTCGTAAGCGGGAGGCGAATTCTACAGAATCCACCAAGGGCGTCAAGCGCCTAAACCAAAAAAATGGAGATTTCCTTCCAGTTCGCCGTCCCTCTATATAGAAGAACAAACCAGACGTATCAAAAAGCGGTAGTTTCCGGCCCCATGAGCTGAATACCTCCCCTCTTTTCGGGAGAGATGATGGCCAGGCAAGGGAGCGAAGGTCTTGTGTATGGCGAACGCCAATAACATGAAGCGCAGAAGATGGTGTCCCAGGGCCGGTTCGAACGGCCAACCTTCCCCTTAGGAGGGTCAATTTAGACCCAACAGGTACAGCCACAAGCCCATGATTACTGGGCCTTTTAGTCCCATTGAGTCCGTGAATATCGAGCGGTATAGTGCTTTTTGCTGCCACCCTGCTGTCACGGTCGAACCCTTGAAAACCAAAATCACTCAGAAGCTTATTGGCAGCCTAGCCGCCGAGGCGAAAGCATACCGCGTGCATGACACCGCGCAACCCGGTTTCTTTATTCGCGTACTGCCCAGCGGTCATAAGTCCTACATGGTCACGTGGGGCCGAAACAAGAACGCCACCCTTGGGCGTGTCGGCGTGCTTACTCTTGACCTAGCCCGAACCGAGGCCGCCCAGTACTTAGCCGATGCCCACGCCCACGGCGAGCCCCTGGCCATCGCCCAGGGCCGTAAGGGGTCAGCCCTGCCCTCACTGCGCGATTTCATCGACGACACCTATATGCCGTGGTTTAAGGCTCATCACAAAGGCCACGAGAAGACGCAGCACACCCTCAGCAATAACTTCGACCCAATCATGTCCCAGCGCCTGGACGCGATCACCGGACGAGACCTGGAGCAGATCCGCACCGGATGGATGCAGGCCGGCAACAAGGCCTCGACGGTGAATCGAAAAATGGGCTCGATCAGTGGTGTTTTCAGTCGTGCCGTTGAGTGGGAGTACATCGACACACACCCGCTTGCCAAGCTGAAACAGCTCAAAGTCGATTCAAAGGGGGTGATTCGCTACCTGGCTGCCGACGAGACCAAGCGCCTACATGAGGCCTTGGACGCTCGACAGGATGAAATGAGGGTCGAGCGTGAGAGTGCGAACACTTGGCGGACAGACCGCAACAAAGAGCCGATGCCAAGCCTCCTGCAACTGCCCTTCACCGATCACCTGAAGCCAATGGTGTTGATATCGTTGAATACCGGCATGAGGCGCGGAGAGCTGTTCGACTTGGAATGGTCAGCGGTGAACTTCAACACGAAGACAATCACAGTCGCCGGGGCCACCACCAAAACAAGCGATACGCGCCACATCCCGATGAACAAGGAGACTATTGGTGTGCTGGAAGCCTGGAAGAAGCAGGTGAGCAAGTCGACGTATGTCTTCCCAGGTCAGGGCGGCGGTCGATTTGAGGACATCAAAAGCGCCTGGCTCAAGTTGCTTGAGCGGGCGCAGATCGACGGATTCCGCTGGCACGATATGCGTCACGACTTTGCGTCACGCCTGGTAATGGCCGGCGTACCGCTCAACACGGTACGGGATCTACTGGGGCACGCCGATATCAAAATGACGCTGCGCTACGCGCACTTGGCGCCAGGCACCAAGGCCGCCGCGGTAGAGCTGATTTAGAGAGGCGGCTCAAAGGGCACGATGGTGCGGCTTTCTTTGTTTTCCTCAACGTGAGCCAGCAAATCAGGCCACCAAATTCGGACGCTATGCTTGTCAATGTATCCAACCCCTGGAACATCCCAAAACTGAGCGTTTTCTTCGATGCCATCGGTTAGAAAGACTTTGGACGCTTTAATCGTTTCCCAAATCCGCTGCTCCTCGTAAGTAATCAGAGAAGGAAGGTGGGTGCATAGGTGGATAAAGCGCTCACTTTCATCTGTCGACCATATTTCGCTCACTGCGCTCAGCAGAGACATAGGCCATGGCTCGCCCGCCGATACGACCGGGGCGTCTAAATCAAAAGCGATTTCCTCGATCGCAGCTTCCACCACGCCGGTGATGGACTGTCGTCGAATGCGAGAGATGAGCTCGATCATCAGCTTAACCTTGGGGTCGAGACGTAAAGTCAAGGTCTCTGTCTTCCGTGCGCCCTGGTTGGGCTTGTTCTTAGCCATCTCATCTGCACTCATCAATTTACGCATAAATCGAATCGTACCTTTTGCGTCCGCCGAAGTCCATGCGTTCACAATCAGCTTATGATTGCAGTTGACTACATGCAAATACCGCAATAGGATTCTCACATTGCCCAATCACTCTCGATGGGCATTTGGAGAATCCTATGGAACAAGCACCTCAAAAAATGGCGCCGCTGTCGTTGAGCGTCGAGGAATCTGCCCGAATCTTGGGCATCTCTCGCTCCGCCACATACGAGCTTATCGCCCAAGGCGAAATCAAGACTTTCAAGATCGGGCGCCGGCGCCTGGCTTTGGCATCCGAGCTGAAGGCGTTCGTCGAGCGCGCAGCAAAGGTCGGCGCACGGTGAAGTGCGAAAAGAATAAGGAGTGGGGATTGCGCAGGACTGCGCGGGAGATTGCCAAGGCGGTGCTAGAACACCGCCTTAGCGAAAACACACTGGATAGCACCAACGTGAAGGGCAAACTATGACACGCCATTCTTCAACTGAGCAAGACCGCAAGATGATGGAGGCCCTGCGAAACGGGCCGGTATCGACCATCGAGGCCGCAAAGGACCTGGATATTGTCCAGCCACCAAACACCATTCGCCGACTCAGGAAAAAGGGTCACGAAATCCGCACCTACTGGACGCATCAGTCCACTGAGCCAGGCCGGCCGCCACACCGCGTTGCCAAGTACATCCTGATGCGCGAAGCGTCGTAATCCGGAGACCACAAAGGACGCCGCTAAATTGCGGCGTCCTTTGTGCCTGCCTGCGAGCTGCTGGCGGGCTTCGGCCCGTTGTTTATCCAGCCGAATTACGCGGAGGTCGATTCAGTGGAATGCCTAGCCACAAAACTACTTAGCCGCGGTGACGCGGTGAGCATTGAGCTTGGGCAGCTCGTCATTCAACCGGCGAGCGGCAAGCCTGTACCGCCTGAGTGGATGAACGCCAATGCGCGGGAGATCTGCCGATCGGTATTGGTTGCGGCAGGCATTGACGCCTACGAGTACGTGGGACACCGCACTGGTCACTACGGGAAGCGCAGAGCTGCAGGTTTGACTCTAATTTTCGCATCGGTGATCACAGGTGAACCCGCATACGCCATCTTCAACGTGGACCTGGCTAGAAAGCGGACCACGGCGGGCGGCAAGGCCGGTGATCCTCTTCCTGCTGGCGAGTTCCGTGTGGGTGAGCGGAGCCACTTCTACAAGTTCTGGCTGGCCATGGGTTTGCAGATGCCAGATCGGATGCAGCGGTTCCACAAATGCATGGGCAAGCTATCCAGTTTCTTGCTGGCGGGCAGCGTAACCAATGAGCGCCTTGACGTGCAGTCAATCCGACACGTGACCATCGATGCTGATCAAGCGCGGTCGGCGATTTTAGGGCACAAGGAGGGCACAAGGAGGGCACAACTCCAGGGCACAAGGAACCTGCTACAGAGCACGATCTACAAGGGTTTCAGCCGAATTCAACTACGTGCGTTGAAAACCACGGAAACAAGGTAATAAGGGAGGACGGTAACAAGGTACGTCCTCACTCCCCCATACACACACCTAAGCCACCACAGGACCAGAGTGTTGATGAGTGGTTGGAGGCATACAGCTCGACCTGACCACCTTGCTGAGAATTCACCCGCCGCCCACAAATGAAAAAGGGCACCACCCTGTTTCGGGGTAGTGCCCTCGATGCTGCAAAGGTTTCGTTGCTTACCTGCCCTACTCCAACATCACCGCGCGGTATTGCTGATCGCCGCCCAGGTCATCCGAGCCGAACAGAGCCTGATTGACGGCCTTCCTACTCTCAAGCAGAAGGTCATGCTCATCATGACTGCCAATGTCCGCCGCAACCCACTCAGGGAGCTCCTGACGCCGCCGCATCTCACTTAGGTGCGTCCACCACCGGGTAGCGTGGCGACGCTCTGCCAGGATGAGTTCAACCACTAAGGTTCGTTGATTGTCGGTGAAGATAGGCAGGCGTAAGACGCTAGAGTCTTCCGCCTCCATGCCTACCGAGCCCTCTCCGTCAAATTCGGACTTATCTTGGCCTTTAAGAGTGTTACTGGTACTTTGGTAAAGTTGCATGACGTGTGCCTCTAAGCTTCGTCGTGTGATCGCCAGGCCGCTGTTGACGCAGCGGCTTGGCACCTCTTTTGAGATGGCCCAAATCAGGACCATCGATTCAATCGGCTACGGCTTAAGCCGATCGACATACGGGATTTCCCCGTATCTACTGCTTACTCTTCTCGCTGATCCAGCCTGCCGCCCAACTCAAGGGGTCTTTCGACTCCATCGGCTCAAGTGGCTTCCCATCGCGTGCCGCCTGCTTGCCTTCCTGCTCCGTCTCTGTGTGAATCCACACCGTGGTGTTCTTGTAGCCCCCTGCTTTCTGACGCTCCTTGAATGCTCGCTGGCGCAACGTGTTCGGGCTTTCGGGTTTGTCTGCCATCTGAATTCCTCATTACCGGTAACGTGAATCATACCGTCACGGCATTACCGGTAACGCAATGGGGTGTGCAAAATAATTGCATCCCCCAAATCTGGGGTATCTGCACGGCCGAGATAACACGGGTTCGCGTGGCCTCTACTGAAATCCCGGTAGTTTTGCGAGGGAGTCGTAAAAGGGTTCCGCTCCCACAATCAACACCAGCTAGGAAATTCAGCGCTATTGCTAATACACAGGAAGGCAAGCGAGTATCGATGCAGAAAAATCGCCAAGACGGAAAGGGAATTGAACATGACGAGGCTTTTGGAAAAACGGTTCGGCGAACTTGAGGTGCAACTCGAAGCTATCGAGGCGACCAAGCGGATGGAGCAAGGCGCTCTGAGCGGATCCCCATACCCGCACATTAACGCCGACCTAATTCTCAACTGGACTGTCAAAGCGAAGTCGCTTTTATCAAATGCGTGTGGCGAAAAATCGTATCATTTGTCCGCTTTCGTCGAAGCAGAGAGGCCGCGCCCCTACTCAAACAATTTCGAAACGCTTCAGCGCGTTAAGGCCGTCTTTCTGGCAGCCAAAGAAGATTATGAAGGTGGCTACCTCAACAGCGTTCGCAACCTGGTGCAGGCAGAAGTGTTCACCAGCGAACTGGAGCAAGCCGAGGAGCTGCTCAAATCTGGGTATGCAACAGCTGCAGCGGTCATTGCAGGAGTTGTGCTTGAGACGACCCTGCGCGATCTATGTACAGCGCACGGGATAGAGCACGGCAGCCTCAACAAAATGAATGACGATCTGGCTAGAGCGAACGCTTACAACGCCACTCAGAAAAAACGAATCACGGCCTTGGCAGGAACTCGCAACAGCGCGGCTCATGGCAAGCCGGAAGAATTTACGGCTGCAGAGGTGAAGGGGATGATTGACGACGTTGAGAGATTCTTGGCTATGGCCCTGCAATGAGCTCTCGGACGGCATGGGCGTTATAATCTCAGCTGCCTGATCACCTGGCGCGGATCGGCGCCGGCGGATATTGCTGAGATAGCGTCCTTGGTCAACTGGTCCAGGGCCTGCTGTTCGAACGCCTCGGCCATAGGTGCAGCCTTGCGCACGATCAGCAGCGCCAGTTCGGGCGGGAATGTGGTCTTGGATGGGTCGGGCAGGTAATCGCAATCGATGACTGACATAGGGGCTCCGGAGATGTCCTGACTTCTCAGGGTATCTCGACGCCGTGCCAGGTGAAAACCCTACATACACGCGAAAAGGCAGTGAATTATCTCACTGTGTGACGATTTGGTCTCACTGGGACATCGAAAATTTCGCGAATTGCCTTGAAAGCCATTTGCCATCCTCATACCGTGGCTCGAGTCAGGGACGCCCCTGTCGCAAATTGATGAGTCAGACCAAACGGTCCGACTCGGACGAAATGGACTGTCTCAAACAGAGCAACAATTTAGCAGCGTAATCTGAACGCTTTATCGATATCGCCTGGAGGGCAAATGAAAGGACTCTTTCCACAATATGACCAAAACAACTCGGCTGACTATGCTGACATTTGGAAACATGCAATTTTTGTTTTTGACACTAACGTTCTCCTTAACCTGTACAGATACCAAACCAGTACATGCGAAGAACTCTTAACTGTCCTAGCGCAGTTATCCGAACGCATTTGGATACCACACCACGTAGCACTAGAATTTCAACGTAACCGCTTAAAAGTTATTGCTGGCCAAGGAAAGCGATTTTCTGAAATCCGAAATATCATTGACCTATCAAAAACAACTCTTTCGAAAGAGATTGAAAAACTTAGACTGCACAAAAGGCACGCATTGATCAATCCAGATCCTCTTATAAATGGATTTGAAACACTTACTGAAAACTTTTTAAGCGAACTGAATAAATTACAGCAAGCGCAACAAACCCTTACATCTCCAGACCCACTGAAAGAACGAATTGAAACATTATTCAATGAAAAAGTCGGAGCTGCATACACATCCCAACAAGACATTGACAACTTAAACAAAGAAGCAGAGAACAGGTATAAACTGAAAATCCCTCCTGGCTATAAAGATGAAGGAAAGGACAAAGACGGACCTGACGATTTCATACATGAAGGAATAATATATAAGAGAAAATATGGCGATTATATCGTCTGGAGCCAAATTTTAAAAAAAGCAGAAACTTATGCATCCAAAAAGCTAATCTTTGTAACTGACGACTCCAAAGAAGACTGGTGGTCGCAGATTGATTTCGAAGGAATCAAAACAACTGGTCCTCGCCCAGAGCTAATTGATGAAGCAATAAGAATCGGAAAGCTCGAGTCATTTTTAATGTATAAACCTGAAGGATTCTTACAGTATGCAAAAGAATTCCTAAAAGTAAAAATTTCCGAAGATGCTTTAAACGAAGTAAGAGAGGTCTCTTCAGAAAACAAAGCTTTTCTCGCACGAAGGCTGCGCATTCTTGAAAGCAAAAAAGACGTATCCGTAATCATTCAAAACTGGTTAACAAATAGACATAGCATCCTAGAGATACACGACGATGGCTTTTTTGACGCCATAGGAATAGATAATCACGAGCGCAACGCTTATGATATAAGATTCACAAGTAGCATAGACTCAGAAAGGGTGGAGAAAATTATAAACCAATCTCTCCGCATGCGAGACGCCTCAAACTTTACCAAGATTTCAATTTTATTCGTAACCGACTCAGCAGAAGAGGCTGAAATCCTATTAAGCACGATAAAATCAATAAAGGCAGATATCAACACCAATAAAATAAATATAATAGTCTCCTTCTACGAACCTCCATCTGACAAAATTCAAATATTCATTGAGGCGCCGCTCAAAGACCTCGTTGTAAATACCTCTTCAGATTTAGAACCCGGTGCGACACCGCCCCTGTAGCGATTGCCGACAAACTCTTCAGTTAGGGCAAAGACCGCATTTCAGTATATTCTGCAAAAATGCGGTCTTTGTTTAAATTTTGGTGCTAAACCCTGAGTCGCCTCTACGTGTAAAAATCCGCGTATGATTTAGCAATCAACACGGTCAGGCCCCCTCAGATCGGAGATATTCTCTGACTCCAGGTCAAACTACCAATTCTGGTAATTTCGATTGTTTCGAGACAGTCGGGATGTTCTGTCTCGGCTCAGATAATCGGTTTGATCAACGAGGAAGTAGAAAGTCCGGCATGGTCTCCGGTTGCTGATTGAAGATATGGGATACAAATTTTTCCCGAAACGCCGCCTCCAAAGCGGCGGAAAAGCTCTTAACGTTTGCAGTAATCTGTTCCCTCCGCAAGAAGCCTCTCCAGTGCAGTCGATCGTCACTCGGCGACTCCCAACCCAGCAACTGAACTAAAGCCTTATGAGCGAACTGTATACCTTCTTTCCCTGCAACAAATCGCAGGTGAATATGGGTGTCGGTATGCTCCTCTTGCGACTCTAAATTCCAAGCGGTAATCAGCGATTGGACTTCACCATCTACGTCTTTGCGGCGGTTGCCGTCACGATCGGTGAAAACCACGTCGTCAATTGTCATCATCCATTGCTCCGTGCTGCCGTCCTCGGTCTGCACCGTATTGACTAGCTTGTCTTTGCGGAATCGAAGATGCAAGCCAACACCGACGCCAAACCTATACGCAACATCGCCAGCTAGAACACCGAGAAGATTTTCCCGCATGGCCGAACTAAGCGTGATGTTGAAATTCGTTTTGGCCTTCGTCATATGGCGCACTTCGAATAGCATCCAGACGCTATGGAATTTCCAAGCAACCAACAAAGGCATCGCCATCAGATCTGCATAGTTCTGCAAACGTTTTAGGTAGTCGGGCGTGAAAGAAAGGACATTGGCCTTTTTCGACTTCACTTCAATCAGGATGGGAGATTGGTTGGCCTGAGTCGAGAACCTGGCTATAAGATCAGGCACCTGATATTCCTGCTTTGAGGCGACCGGCACCTGCTGCTGGTCAAGTTTGTGCATTAGCTGGCATTTTCCCAGCCATGCGCAGACTACTGAGAACTCGTCCTCTGCCGGCAGACCAATATCGAGGCGTCGGACCCCTTCGGCGACAGACGCAGCGTCTGCATCCCACCCCAGTTCTGCCACCACATCCTGAATTAGTCTGGCCCCATCCACTGGCATTGGTTTCTTATCGTCTATCGGCATCGCATCGTGCTCAGTAATAGAAAATGAAAAGATAATAGCTGCAGGTGAGATAACAATTCGGACTTTTCGGCGAGGTATACCACTGCATTCCACTGCTTCGCAACCGACCTGACAGCAGGCTGGAACAGGTGTTGCGATGACAGGAACACCCGATTGAACTGACTAGGATTGCTCGGTAGTTACGCCGCGGCATCAGATATCCGTGCCACGTTTTCACATCTCGCAAAACGTGGCGCGGATACCTGAGATACCAAAATGGTAGGTCAGCCCTCCCTGCTCCATCCTCAATCTGAGTTCGGACTGAGCTGAAATCCCAGCCCTGTATCACTTTGCCTACCCTCGATTTACTGCAACAAAAACACCCTCTCCAATCCCGTCAAAATCAACTATTTCAGTCCCATTCAATCCCGTTATGTGTAGCACATTAGGTTTACCTAAAAAGCACTGGATAAATGATCAGATCATGCCTAATGTGAGTTTTTGAGCCACTCAAAAACCATTCGAGGCAGCACCTATGAACACAGCTAAGCCCGCCCGAGGACGCCAGCACAAACCAACTCGCTCCGAAGTTGCTGCCGCCTGGGGCCGCCTTCGCGAAGCCGCAGCAGACGGAAGCGTTCAAGCATCCGCCCTGCTGATAGCGCTCGCTGAAAACAAACCGGTCATCGCTATGGAATCGCCCACCGCATGACTGATCGCGATAAAGCCGGCAAATGGAAGCCGGGGCAGTCAGGTAATCCCGGTGGTCGCTCTGGCCAAACGCAGGAGCTGCGCGCCCGGCTCGCAGAAGGTGCGGACGCCGTGACAAAAAAGGTTCTGACAGCAGCCAAGAAGGGCGATATGCAGGCTTGCCGACTGATCCTTGAACGCCTGGTGCCGCCAATCAAGCCAACTGCCGAGACAGTGTGCTTCGAGCTCGACGATACCGACCTACCCAGCGCAGCCAAATCAATCCTACGCGCAGTTGCCGCCGGCGAGCTACCGCCCGACCAGGGCAAAGCATTAATCGAAGGGCTGGGCGCTGTTGCCCGGGTTATCGAAGTTGCAGAGCTACAGAAGGCCGTCGAAGAACTCCGCGAACAGATGGAGGGAATGCGGCAATGAGCATTAAGTGGATGCGGGCCGAGCTCAAGCGAATTGCAGAGAAGATCGGCACCGAAGACGAAGAGACAGTGCTCGTTATGTTGACGGTGGTGGACTGCAGGGTTGACGCGGTTGAGGAGGAGATGGACTACCCCAAGACAGTAGGCCATTCGTTCAACTATCCCGTCCTGGGCGTACAGACGGTGATGCACTTCCCACTCTGCACCATGAACAGCTATGACGCGGCCAATCTAGCAGAGGCGTTCATTCTCCACGTCCGCGCAATTGAAAGCCTCCGCCGTCCCGCTCCAGTAGGTGTGATGGATATGCGGCCATTCCCAAGCGCTAGCGCTTGGATCTTCCCGCCATTGGCTGATGGGCAAGACATCAAAGACCACGTCGCAGAACAGTACCAACTGATCATCGAGGCCCGCCATGAACATCCGTAGCCAGGTGGCCAAGCTGCGTCAGCAATCCGGGCTCACTCAATTCAATCGTGACGTGCGAGAGATCAGCGCCCTTATGGATGAGTTGCACCTAGCAGCAGCCGGCGGTGGCACCCGACAAAACGTTTCCCTACTCGAGATCCTGAGCGAAGCCTCAGACCAAAACCGGCCGAACCACGGCCAAACAATCAAAAGGTAACTCAATGAAAATCGGCAAACGATCCGTCCTCAAAGTTGGCTTGGCCAACCTCCATTACTCCGAATACGAGCACTCCCAGGTAGAGGCAAGAACCTTCAATATTCAGCGCCCCGATGGCACCAAAGGAACCTGGCAGGCCGGTGGCTTGCTGAAGTCGGTTCGCCATTTGCAGGGCTTGTCGCTAGAGGCGTTCAAGGACCTCGGAGAAGAAATCCTCTCGATTCGCGAGAACAAGGACCTCAACGCCGCTGCCATTGAGCGCAAGGGCAAAGAACAGATTGATGGAATCATCCCCGCCCTGATGCCTGCGATGGAGAAGGCGGCAAAAGATATGCTCACGTTGGCCCAAACAGTGGCCAGCGGCTTTGCAGCGGTCACGCCACGCGCTAGCTCGGACGTTGTTGGTTTCCTGGCCGACCAGGAGCTACGAGCCATTGTGCGTAGCCTCAAGCCGGAAGAGCGCCAGCGATTAGTCGCTGAAGCGCGCGCAGGCAGTCACCCTGATGTTGTAGAGGCGGTGCTAAGGGCAAACCCAATGCTCTCCGGACTATCACCAGAGGCGGCTGACAGTCTTTCGCGCGCAGGTATTGCCGCGTCCCGCGCCGAAGACATTGAAGGGCTCAAGCAGATGCTAGCGATCTACGATGACGTGCTGGCCACCGCCTCCAATGCCGGTGTCGCACTGAGCGGTATGGTCGCCAATTCGAATGGGTACACCGGTCGGTTCGAGAAGTGGAGGTCGGGCTGCGAAGGCTCCGAGGCGCTTCGGGAATGGCTGGCGAAAATGCCCACTCGCAGCTCCGCGAAAGCGTCTCCTGATCAATCCGAAGCGGGCTAACTACCCATTCGCCTTGGGCTTCCAACCCCTTCGCCCAATCCATAGGAGGCCGCATGGCCGCTACAGCAATCGAATACGCCCCGCTCACCACCATCAAACTGTACGGGCAGCTACGGCAGTTCGGTAAGTCCTACCAGTTCTCCGTCCGAACGCCGGCCGAGGCCATCAAAGCACTGTCAGTGCAGATCCCTGGGTTTGAAAGGTTTCTGTCTAACGCGAAGTCTCGCGGGCTTGTATTCGCGGTCTTTCGAGGCAAGAAAAATATCGGTGAGGGCGAGCTTGGGTTTCAAGGCAAAGGCGACATCATCATTGCCCCTGTAATCGTAGGCAGCAAACGCTCGGGAGTTCTGCAAACCGTCATCGGCGCCGTGCTGATCGCAGCGTCATTCTTCACGTTCTGGGCGCCTCCAGTATCAGCCGGCCTGTTTGCATCTGGCGTGGGCATGGTCGCAGGCGGCGTCATTCAAATGCTCAGCCCCCAGGCTGGCGGCCTGAAGACCAGCGCCGCTCCAGAAAATACGCCTGGCTACGCCTTCGGCAGCGCGAAGAACACCACGGCATCCGGAAACCCGGTACCGCTGTGTTACGGCAAGCGGCGGGTAGGAGGCGCGATCATCAGTGCCGCGATCTACGCCGAAGACCAGATGTAGGCCAAAACGCCCTACGCCTTGGGCGGCACTAATAACACCGCGGCCAGCGGCGAGCCAATACCAATCTGCATCGGTAAGCGCCGCTGGGGGGGGATGATAATCTCGACTCTGATCCACACTAAGGATCAAGCTTGAAAACCTCATCTATGTTCAGGAGGCGGTACCAAAAATCACCTTTTCCGCAACAAACCTAACGATCGGCAAATATTCCTCGATGATACTTTCAGAGTCTGTTAATGGTATGTGGCAGTCTTCACGCTTGTAACGATCTGTTGAGTGGACAATTGCGTTTCTGACTTGCTTGAGAACTTTTGCCGTATTCGCCAACGCATGCGACTTATTAATAACAGCGTCCTTCTGCCCAAACAAAGTACGTGATTTCGTGTAGACTTTGTCGCCACACTTCTCCTCAAAAGTTGTTATAAACTCGACTAAATCCTCTTCAGAAATATATCGCGCAAGCACGTTACGAAGCATTTCCGTCTCATCATTACGCGAATCATGCCCTCGAATTGCAGATATAACCTTATCTAGATTATTCCGAGTTGCGCGAAATTTGGTCTCATTCAGTATAGATGCCAAGCGATCATGAACCACCAGCTCTGAGACCTTAAGGAATTGATATTCCAAAACATGATAAAACGCTAGGAAACTTTGACTCGGAAAAGGACTCGCTTTAGCAAGCTTGTAATAATTTACAACAGTCTCATCATAATCCGCCTCCGACAGGCACTCGTCATCGACCACATCCCCCCAGAATATCGAGCGATTTCGCTTCTTCTTAGGCTTCCAGACCACCATGCAATCATTTTGCTCAACGGCGAGTTTGAAAAGTGCTCGCTCAATGACTCGTAGCGCTACAGCGCTCAAGCTTGGCTGTATCTTTCTACCTTTTGCAGAATAAGTAACTGTTTGAGGCATAAACAACAGCTGCTTCACCGTACGCCGCTTTATTCTGCTCGCAAGTCGACGTTTAATCCTTATCTCAAAAAACCTCTCATATTCTTTTGAGATAAAAAAGGCCACAGCAAATATTGAAGAGCAATCACCAACAGTAACGGTATTTTGCCCCTTATCCTTCAGTGTATACGACTCATTATATAAGCCAGCAGTAGCTAGACGCGAAACTTGCATCTCCACAGAATTATTTAAAACCAGCAGCCTAGACTCAGAATCGTAGTTAACACTTCGCGCAGTAACAAATGCCTTATAACTGGCCTCCCACTCATCACTCACGGTGACTACAGTTACAAAGCCATCCTCAGCGGTGACCGTGATACTACTGCCTTCAAATTCGCAATTTAATCCTAGTTCCACAAAACGATTTTTAACCACTTCGACGAACGTCATGCCAGCTCCCTGATTACAAAAACAAGCGTTTTCCAAATACCCACGCAACGCAAACGATAGCCAAACGCCATACTTATACGAGAAAAACGCTGGTTAGATACGTATTTTTTTGCGTATGCCTATCCAGATACAGGCTTATTTTGCCTTTTTCGGGCTTTCCGCTTGATAAGTAACACCCAAAGTGTGACAGTGTTAGTAGAACGCCCTAACTGATACAGGCACCCATCATGTTCATCCGCGCATACCTCCGAGCCTCCACCGACGAACAAGACGCCGGCCGTGCCCGGGCTTCGCTCGAGCAGTTCGCCAGCGACCATAACAACGTAATAGCAAGCGTGTACCTGGAGAACGCCAGCGGCGCCACCGCCGACCGGCCCGAGCTGCTGCGCCTGCTGAAGGATGCCCGCAAGGGTGACGTGTTGCTGGTGGAGTCGATAGACCGCCTCTCCCGCTTGCCGGTGGAGGATTGGCAAAAGCTGAAGGCCGCTATTGACTCCAAGGGCCTGCGCATCGTCGCGCTCGACCTGCCGACCAGCCACCAGGGAATGCAGGACACTAAGGGCGACGAGTTCACCGGTCGGATGCTGGGGGCCATCAACTCAATGCTGGTGGAAATGATGGCCGCCATTGCGCGCAAGGATTACGAACAGCGCCGGCAGCGTCAGGCCCAAGGCATTGAAAAGGCCAGGGCTGCCGGAAAATACCAAGGTAGGCCCATCGACTTAGATCTGCATGGGCGCGTTAGAGAGTTGCTTAACGCCGGATTGGGGATTCGAGCAACCGCACGACACGCCGACTGCTCGACAACGACAGTTTTAAGAATCCGCGATCAAAACTAGGCCTTGGCTTCCTCTACTGGAGATGGGTCGTTCGACGCAACTTTAGGGGGCTCGATCTTTCCTTTTCGCTCAAGGGAGGACGCCGCCAAGTCTGTGACTTTTTGCATAAAGCCAGGAACGCTTTTGGCAGCGTCCTTGATGATTCCAGACGACAGAAACTCATGCCATGGGCTACCGAAACTGTCGGTTTCTACAAGCCTGAGTGGCTGCTCATCAAACCTAGACAGCGCAGACTTCAGGAGCTGCTTTTCCAGATCTGGATCAATCTTCGCAGCTTCCCGACGATAACCTTCATAAGCACGAGAAATGGATGCTTTGAATGCATAATCTTCAGAAAGCCGGAAGCGCTGTCCAATTTGCTTCGTTGACAGCCATGCAAACCATACCGGCGCACCCACAGAAAGCACCGCTAGCACCAGGTTAACGGTGATCGAAAAGCCACTCGCTGACGAGTCACCGATCATTCGTCCAAGCCGCTCCACTTGAATTGACCCGAAAAAGCTCCCAGCCCCCAGAGCGACAACAAGCCCAAACACCCAGCCCCACATTGAAAAATCTAATGCGCGGGATCGCTCAGTGAACGCAGCCGCAAGCCCCGTACTTGTGGCAGAAGCATAAGCCTGCTCACAAAGCTCAGTGACATTCCGGGCATCTTCAGCGGCTTTTGATATTGTGACCTCTAACTCTTCAATCCGTTTTTTGGCAGCTTCGATAGCTGCCTTGTCGGAATCGGCGCCTTTAACAACGATGTCGACCCGCTGCCTAGCCTCCTTCAGCAACTGAAGATCGGCAGGTAATTCCTCGGCTGCACTATTGGCGTTTTCGATACGCGCTACCTGCTGATCTAAGTCCAACGACCTCTCAGCTAAATCGCCAACACGCGCCTCGATAGCTCGAACCTTCTTAAGCGACTGCTGAATACTCTTCGATAGGTCGTGCTCGCTCAGAAGGATCGGCTCAAGAGCCTGCTCCAAGCCTTCTAACGTCAAAACATAGGCAGGCACCGCCTGAGAAGCGTTGTCCCACATATTCGGGACAGTTGCTTTCCTGAGGTACTGCAGGCGTTTAGGGTAGCTCGCAAGGTCCTCTTCATAAGATCCAAGAAAATCGCCCCCCCTATCAGTGATAAGGCGTTCGAGCCGGTGCGCCTTGCTCATTAGCTCAGTGCCAGTGAGACCAGGAAAGGACCAGTTCGACTGGAATGTTGAAAGGGGCTCGTCACTTGGAAATTGATCGGCAATCTCCTGCGCTAGCAACTCAAGCTCACTACTTAATTCTTCTAACAACGGGTGCATTTTGCCTCCTGCATATATGCGTGAACCATAAACGTAAAAGCCCCGCGCAAGGAGTTGCGCGAGGCTCTAATCGGATCGTTGCACCCGCCATGCACCCACGGATCAAAAACAGAAGTGTTGTGGGAGTGCTAAATCATTGAATTATATGGTGTCCCAGGGCCGGTTCGAACGGCCAACCTTCCCCTTAGGAGGGGGATGCTCTATCCAATTGAGCTACTGGGACATGTCGCGATCGTCGGGCCAAAGGCTCAGCGACGGACGGCGTGCATGTTAACGGCCACGGTAAAGTTTGTCATGTCATCCGTTGGCTTTTTGATCGTAGGCCAATCCTGCAAGCATATACGTGGCGCCGCACTACATTCGCTCGCCCCGCCCCATCGTGCAGATTGCATCCCAGCAAATTGCCATCATTGCAAATTGCAATGCACCACAACCTCGACTGACCCGCAAGCCATTGTTTATATTGAACTAATAGGTTGGCACGAGAGCTGCAATAGTTCTTCTACTAACCCGATTTGATACAGGCATACGGAGAAGAAATCATGAACAGCGCCCTTTTGCTCGGCCTCAACGCATTGGCACTGGCCGCGCTGGCAACCTTTCACTTCCAGCCTGCCGATTTCCAAGACACTGCTCAGATCAATCAACCCGTCCCCCACCATCTGCAGCAACGTCCACAGTTGGCGGTCATGACTGCCAATGCCCAATCGCCCATTCGCTTGGCCCAAGGCACCCAAGAAGCCCCAGCATCCGAACACTGGGTATTTTGAGAGCGCTACTCATGTCCAAATCCGCATGGTTATTTCTTTGCCTGACGCTTCTCACCGCTCTACTGGGTTTGAGTAACGATATGCGGGAAAGCGCGACCCTCGCATTTATCGCCAGCGCTGTGTTCGGCTGCCTGCTGATCGTGTCGCTCGCCATTGGTCGTCGTATCAAATTCGACCCCGTGCTGCGCTAGCCCTCCCCGCCTCAAACCCTGCCCTACCTTACGTCGCCCTGCGCTAGTAAAACAGCAAACTGCCACTACCCTCGTAGATGAGGGCAAAAGGCCATATTGCTTCTGGCGCGAGCTCTTCAACCCGATGCGGGATAAGGTTTGCGCGAAGATCAGGAATGTCCGATCCGAGCAAAAACTTTTCCAACCAGTCCGCAAAAATGCAAATCAGTGCTGGCATAAAGCCTGTAGGCGGTTCAATATTTGTCACAGAATTGACGCCAAGGAAATGTCAAATCTGAGGCATGATGCGGCCTCTTTGCAATTCGGGTTGAACTTTGGTCGTGAGCCTTGTCTTAACACACATCCTTGCGGCCAATTCCAGAAACCGCTCCCCTGAACTAACCGGTTAAATATATGCGCCCATTGAAACAGGCAATTTATTCCAGCCGTACGGCTGACAAGTTCGTCGTACGTCTGCCAGACGGAATGCGGGAACGCATTGCCGATGTGGCCCGCAATCATCATCGCAGCATGAACTCGGAAATCATCGCTCGCCTGGAACAGAGCCTTATTCAGGAAGGTGCTTTGGGTGAAGAGCTAAGCATGCGCCTGGACAGTCCGGAGCTGTCACTGCACGAACGCGAACTGCTGCAGCGTTTTCGTCAGCTTTCCCACCGCCAGCAAAATGCTCTCGTTTCGCTGATCGCGCACGACGTAGAGGCGGCCGCAGAAGCTAATTGATTTACACTTGAAAGCCGAAGCCAGCTATATGCTGGCTTTTTTTTGTGTGGGATTTGAGCAAGGGAGGCGAGGGCAGAATTGCCCTCGCAGGGAAGGTCAGAGCAGGAAGATGGTGGCCAAGCCCAGGAAGATGAAAAAGCCCCCACTGTCGGTCATGGCCGTAATCATCACGCTGGCCCCCATCGCAGGATCGCGCCCCAAACGCGCCAAGGTCATGGGAATCAGAACCCCCATCAAGGCAGCCAACAATAAATTGAGAGTCATGGCAGCGGTCATCACCACGCCCAACGACCAACTGCCATATAGCAAGTAAGCCACCACCCCTATCACTCCGCCCCATACCAGGCCATTGATAAGGCCCACCGCCAATTCCTTGCGCAACAGACGCGAAGAGTTTGCGGTACTGACCTGATCCAAGGCCATGGCACGTACGATCATGGTGATAGTCTGGTTACCGGAATTGCCGCCGATGCCAGCCACTATCGGCATCAAAGCTGCCAAGGCCACCAACTTTTCGATGGAGCCTTCAAACAGACCGATCACGCGGGACGCGATAAACGCGGTAATCAAATTGACGGCCAGCCACGCCCAGCGGTTATGCAACGAACGCCAGACTGACGCAAAAATGTCTTCCTCTTCACGCAAACCTGCCATGTTGAGGACTTCGGTTTCACTCTCTTCGCGAATCAAGTCGACGATTTCATCGATTGTCAGACGGCCGATCAGCTTGCCGTTCTTGTCGACCACCGGAGCCGAGATCAAGTCGTAACGCTCAAAAGCCTGGGCCGCGTCGTAGGCATCTTCATCCGGATGAAAGCTCACGGTATCGCTGGCCATCAGGTCAGCAACCCTCTTCTCCGGATCATTTACCAGCAGGCGCTTGATGGGCAATACGCCCTTGAGGATGCCTTCGTAGTCGACCACAAACAGCTTGTCGGTGTGGCCAGGCAGCTCTTTGAGACGACGCAGGTAGCGCAACACCACTTCCAGGCTGACATCCTCGCGGATGGTGACCATCTCGAAGTCCATCAGCGCGCCGACCTGGTCTTCATCATAAGACAGTGCCGAACGCACACGCTCACGCTGCTGAGTGTCCAACGCCTCCATCAGCTCATGAACAACATCACGCGGCAATTCAGGCGCCAGGTCGGCCAGTTCGTCCGCGTCCATCTCCTTGGCCGCAGCCAGGAGCTCATGATCGTCCATGTCGGCAATCAGGGTTTCGCGAACCGAATCGGATACTTCGAGGAGAATGTCGCCGTCGCGATCAGCCTTGACCAGTTGCCAGAGCGTCAGCCGATCATCCAACGGCAAGGCTTCGAGGATGTAAGCGACGTCGGCGGAGTGCAGGTCATCCAGCTTACGTTGCAACTCGACAAGATTTTGCCGGTGAACCAGGTTTTCGACGCGGTCATGGTGCGGACCTTCCTGGCGGTGCGTGAGGTCTTCGACCACGCGCTGGCGCTGCAGCAGCTCGATAACTTGAGCCAGACGATCCTGCAGGCTTTCTTGTGTTTTCTTTACTTCTACTTCGGTCATAGGCGAACTCCACCCCCAGCAGCGGAGCGCGCCGGAAGGATCAATCAGTCAATTCATGATTGGTAAAGCGGGGTACTGAGTAACTACTGGGTAAGTCCATGGAGGCAGTCCATAAGCCCCGGCGGGGCTGACCGGCGCATGATACACCGACCAACCGCTTTTAACGTCAAAAAACTGGAAAGAACAAGCGCTTGCAAGCCAAAGTTGAGTATTGGCTGCATCCATGAACTGCGACGACACAGCCGGAAGGGAAAACACACGGAAAATCGAAAAAGGCCTGCGCCAGGATAAAACCTACACAAACCCCAGACGGCAAAAAGCCCGCACTAGGCGGGCTTTTTGTTTGTATGGTGCACTCGACAGGATTCGAACCTGTGACCGCTCGGTTCGTAGCCGAGTACTCTATCCAGCTGAGCTACGAGTGCAGATTGTGCTTTTTAGACCAGATCACAACTGGTTGGAGCCAAGTCACCTGCATTACTGCAACCAACTCTTAAATGGTGCACTCGACAGGATTCGAACCTGTGACCGCTCGGTTCGTAGCCGAGTACTCTATCCAGCTGAGCTACGAGTGCATTTGTTGCCGCGCATTATAGGCCGTTCAATCTCTATGTAAAGCTATTTTTTCGAGTATTTTCAACAACTTACCGAAAAAACCAGATTGCAACGTACTAAGCAAATAATGGCGGAGAACGGGGGATTCGAACCCCCGACACCCTTTTGAGGTGTACTCCCTTAGCAGGGGAGCGCCTTCGGCCACTCGGCCAGCTCTCCGCAACACGGGGCGTATATTAACCACGTTCCTCCCCGTTTGCAAACATAAAAAACGATAAAAATTAAAGGCTTGGTTCTTCGTCCTTCTCTTTCTTGATCCGCAGGTAGATTTCCTCGCGATGGACCGCTACCTCTTTCGGAGCGTTAACCCCGATACGCACTTGATTGCCTTTGACGCCGAGCACGGTCACGGTGATTTCGCCATCACCGATAATCAGGCTTTCTGCGCAACGACGAGTCAGAATCAACATACCTTTCACCTCACGCAATTCATTTCAGGAACAACAGTCTGCAAAAAAAAGGCATTGGACCTACAACCAGACGGCCATAGCCCTACCGCCTAAGTATTGTCGAGCCCACGCAAAAGAACATGCGCTCAACAAAAAAATGAAAGGCGCGGTAAGCCGCGCCTTTCTGGCATCGCATCACTCGCCCTGTCGGGCCGGAGCGTCCAGCTCAAAAGCGGTATGCAGCGCGCGCACAGCCAGCTCCAGGTACTTCTCCTCGATCACCACCGAGACTTTGATCTCTGATGTAGAGATCATCTGGATGTTGATACTTTCCTTGGCCAGCGCCTCGAACATGCGGCTGGCAACACCTGCGTGGGAGCGCATGCCCACGCCCACGATCGATACCTTGGCGATCTTGGTATCACCGATCACTTCACGGGCGCCGATCTCCTTCGCCGTGTTCTGCAGGATACGCTCGGCCGCATCGTACTCGTTGCGGTGCACGGTGAAGGTGAAATCGGTGGTGTTATCGTGCGAAACGTTCTGCACGATCATGTCGACTTCGATATTCGCACCGCTGATAGGGCCGAGGATCTTGAAGGCCACACCTGGAGTGTCTGGCACGCCACGGATCGTCAGCTTGGCTTCGTCGCGGTTGAAAGCGATGCCGGAAATGATCGGCTGTTCCATGGATTCCTCTTCATCAATAGTAATGAGGGTGCCCGGACCCTCCTTGAAGCTGTGCAGTACGCGCAGCGGAACGTTGTACTTGCCGGCGAACTCCACCGCACGGATCTGCAACACCTTGGAACCAAGGCTGGCCATTTCCAGCATCTCTTCAAAGGTGATCTTGTCCAGGCGCTGGGCCACGGACACAACGCGCGGATCAGTGGTGTAGACGCCATCCACATCGGTATAGATCTGGCATTCGTCGGCCTTGAGAGCCGCTGCCAGCGCCACGCCCGTGGTATCCGAACCGCCACGCCCGAGGGTGGTGATATTGCCCTGCTCGTCCACCCCCTGGAAACCGGCTACAACCACCACGCGTCCAGCCTTCAGATCGGCACGAATCTTCTGATCGTCGATCTGCAGGATGCGCGCCTTGGTATGCGCGCTGTCGGTAAGAATGCGCACCTGGCTACCAGTGTAGGACACCGCCGGCACACCGCGCTTGTTCAACGCCATGGCCAGCAACGCAATAGTCACCTGCTCACCGGTGGACACAATGACATCCAGCTCACGCGGCAGCGGCTGTTGATCACCGCTGATGGCCTTGGCCAGGTCGATCAGGCGATTGGTCTCGCCGCTCATGGCCGACAGCACGACCACCAGGTCGTCGCCGGCATCACGGAACTTCTTAACCTTGTCGGCGACCTGCTCGATTCTTTCGACAGAACCGACCGAGGTGCCTCCGAATTTCTGTACGATCAAAGCCATTTCTAAGCCGCCTCAGCCCGTAAAGGGGCGCCCAATAAACGAATCTTCCAGCAACCGAGCGAGCCCACGACTAAACCATGGGCTCATTAACAGCGCCTTAAATACCTGCCTCGACAAACGGCACGGCCAAGGCCAGGGCCGCGTCCAGGGCGCCGGCATCCACACCACCGCCTTGCGCCATGTCCGGACGACCACCGCCCTTGCCGCCCACTGCCGCAGCAGCTTGCTTCATCAAATCACCGGCTTTGAGTTGGCCAGTCAGGTCCTTGGTTACACCGGCAACCAGAACGACCTTATCCTCATGGACACTGCCGAGCAGGATCACTGCGCGGCCGAGCTTGTTCTTCAACTGATCGACCAAGGCCAGCAACGCCTTGCCGTCCTGACCGTCCAGGCGCGCCGCCAGGACTTTTACGTCCTTGACGTCAACCGCCGAGGCCGACAGATCGTCGCCCGCGGCACTGGCTGCCTTGGCCTGCAACTGCTCCAGCTGTTTCTCCAGCGCGCGGTTGCGCTCAAGCACGGCGGACAGCTTGTCGATCAGATTGTCGCGGCTGCCCTTGACCAGGCCGGCCGCTTCCTTGAGTTGTTCTTCGGCGGCATTGAGGTAGGCCAGCGCCGCGGCGCCGGTCACCGCCTCGATACGGCGCACACCCGAGGCCACGCCGCCTTCGCTGATGATTTTCAACAGGCCGATGTCACCGGTGCGATTGGCGTGGATACCGCCACACAGTTCCACCGAGAAGCTGCCGCCCATGCTCAGTACGCGCACTTGGTCGCCGTATTTCTCGCCGAACAGCGCCATGGCGCCTTTGTTCCTGGCGGTCTCGATATCCGTTTCCTCGGTTTCAACCGGGCTGTTCCTGCGAATTTCCGCGTTGACGATATCTTCCAGCGCCTTGATCTGCTCAGGCTTGATCGCTTCGAAATGGCTGAAATCGAAACGCAGGCGCTGGCTATCGACCAACGACCCCTTCTGCTGGACATGCTCACCGAGCACCTGGCGCAACGCAGCGTGCAGCAAGTGAGTGGCCGAATGGTTCAGCGCGGTTGCATGCCGTACATCGGCATCGACCTGAGTATCGACCGGCGCACCCACGACCAGGTTGCCCAGCACCAACACACCATGGTGCAGGAACGCACCACCGGTCTTGGTGGTGTCGCGCACCTCGAAACGACCGGACGTCGAACCGAGGAAACCACAGTCACCGATCTGGCCACCCGACTCAGCGTAGAACGGCGTCTGGTCCAGGACCACGACCGCTTCATCGCCCTCGTTCAGCACATCGACTGACTTGCCGTCTTTATAAATGGCAACGATTTTGGCGGAGCCGGCGGTTGCCTTGTAGCCGATGAACTCGGTGGGTACATCAACCTTGACCAAGGTGTTGTAGTCCAGGCCAAACGAGCTGGCCGAACGCGCGCGCACACGCTGGGCCTCCATCTCGCGCTCAAAACCTACCTCATCGACGGTCAGCTCGCGTTCGCGGGCGATGTCGGCGGTCAGGTCCATTGGGAAACCGTAGGTGTCGTAAAGCTTGAACACCACGTCGCCCGGCACCACCGTACCCTTGAGCTCAGCCAGGTCCTGCTCGAGGATTTTCAGGCCATGCTCCAGGGTCTTGGAGAACTGCTCTTCTTCAGCCTTGAGCACCCGCTCGATGTTGGCTTGTTGCTGCTTGAGTTCCGGAAAGGCGTCGCCCATCTCGGCCACCAGCGCAGCCACGATCTTGTAGAAGAAGCTGCCGGTCGCACCCAGTTTGTTACCGTGACGGCAGGCGCGACGGATAATGCGGCGCAGCACATAGCCCCGGCCTTCGTTGGACGGCAACACGCCATCGGCAATCAGGAAACCGCAGGAACGGATGTGGTCCGAGACCACCTTGAGCGAAGACTGGCTCTCATTGGCGCAGCCAATGGCCGCAGCCGAGGCACTCAACAGGTTGGTAAACAGGTCGATTTCATAGTTGGAGTGAACGTGCTGCATGACCGCACTGATGCGCTCCAGCCCCATGCCGGTGTCCACCGACGGTGCCGGCAACGGATGCAACACGCCATCGGCGGTGCGGTTGAACTGCATGAACACGTTGTTCCAGATTTCGATATAGCGGTCGCCATCTTCATCCGGCGAACCCGGCGGGCCGCCCCAGATGTCGGCGCCGTGATCGTAGAAAATCTCGGTGCAGGGGCCGCACGGGCCGGTATCGCCCATGGTCCAGAAGTTATCGGACGCGTAAGGCGCGCCCTTGTTGTCACCGATGCGGATCATGCGTTCGGCGGGCACACCGATTTGCTGGGTCCAGATGTCATACGCTTCGTCATCCGTCGCGTAGACGGTGACCCAGAGCTTTTCCTTGGGCAGCTTCAGCACGCCGGTCAGGAAGGTCCAGGCAAAGGTGATCGCGTCTTTCTTGAAATAATCGCCAAAGCTGAAGTTGCCCAGCATTTCGAAGAAGGTGTGGTGGCGCGCGGTGTAACCGACGTTTTCCAGATCGCTGTTCTTGCCGCCGGCGCGTACGCACTTCTGACTGCTGGTGGCGCGGGTGTAGGCGCGCTTTTCCTGGCCCAGGAAGCAGTCCTTGAACTGGTTCATCCCCGCGTTAGTGAACAGCAGGGTTGGGTCATTGCCTGGGATCAAGGAGCTTGAGGCTACACGGGTGTGGCCTTGCTCTTCGAAGAAGCGAAGGAAGGCTTCACGGATTTCTGCGCTTTTCATTAGGTTCTTCCACGGAGGCTGCGGCCAAAGGCCAGTGCGCAACATCATCAGACGAAGCGACGGCAAAGGGCCGCATTATATCGGCCCTTTGCCGGTGGTACAGCGTGTTTATGTGATAGAAACAGTCAATTAGACGGCCTGCACTGTCATTTCCGCGAAAATGCGACGAATGTCTGCACGACTTGCTCAATCTGGGCCCGACTGACATCCAAATGCGTGACCATGCGCAGACGCGGCGCGGCGCTCAACTTGATCCCGTGCTCGGCGGCAAAGCCTTTCAGGGCCTGCGCCCGATCGCCCATCTGCACATAGACCATGTTGGTCTGTACCGGCTCGACCGTATAACCGGCCTGGCGCAACGCATCCCCCAGCCACTGCGCATTGGCGTGGTCATCGGCCAAACGCTGCACCTGGTGATCCAGGGCATACAGGCCCGCCGCCGCCAGGGAACCGGCCTGGCGCATGCCGCCGCCGACCATCTTGCGCAGGCGCCGCGCCTTGGCGATCAACGCGGTGGAACCGCACAGCACCGAGCCGACCGGTGCGCCGAGCCCCTTGGACAGGCACACCGACACCGAATCGAAATGCCGGGCAATCTCTCGTGCCTCCACGCCCAATTTGACCGCTGCGTTGTAAAGCCGCGCGCCATCCAAGTGCAAAGCCAGGCCGTGTTCACGGGTAAACGCACGCGCCCGGGCCAGATATTCCAGCGGCAGCACCTTGCCCTGCATGGTGTTTTCCAGCGCCAGCAAGCGCGTACGGGCGAAGTGGAAGTCGTCGGGCTTGATGGCGTCGAGCACGTGATTCAGGTCGAGGGAACCGTCGGCCTGCACTTCCAGCGGCTGCGGCTGGATTGAACCGAGCACGGCCGCCCCGCCGCCTTCGTATTTGTAGGTATGGGCCTGTTGCCCGACGATATATTCCTCGCCGCGCTCACAGTGGGCCATCAACGCCAGCAGGTTGCTCATGGTGCCGGTGGGCACGAACAGCGCAGCGTCGAACCCCAGGCGCCTGGCCAGTTCAGCCTCCAGTTGGTTGACGCTGGGGTCTTCGCCGTAGACGTCATCACCGCTGACGGCGCTGGCCATCGCATCGAGCATACCGGGGGTGGGTTGAGTCACGGTGTCGCTGCGCAGGTCGATCACGGTCATGAAGGGGGCCTCTAACGGAATGGATAAGTCCTTTTGTGAGTGATTACTGCGGGCAAAGCCACGCAATATCAAGTCCCCGCTGCACTCAATCGAATACCCACCAAACAAACCGATATAGCTTATCGATACGGCAACCGTGCAGTTTTTGAAAAACCATGTTAAAAACTCTGCGCCGCCAGGGTTCTGGCGGCAACGTTCTCAGGGCGGGGTGTAATTCCCCACCGGCGGTAATTGCGCGCAATGTGCATAGCCCGCGAGCGCTTGGCGCCTCGAACTGCTCAGGCAGGACGGCGACAAGGTCAGCAGACCCGGTGTGATCCCGGGGCCGACGGTCATAGTCCGGATGAAGAGAGAACGGGATTGGCACCTAAGGGCCGCGCGCCTGTTCGCGCACGCGTACCCTTAAATCCCATTCGATTCATAACGCCCTGTTTTTTTCTTAAACAGGAGTCAGAACATGCAACCCACCGCAATCGACAGCAAAAGCAAAAACCATCACGGCGAGCGTGTCGCGTTTATCCAGGCCTGCTGGCACAAGGATATTGTCGACCAGTCGCGCAAAGGCTTCCTCGCCGAAATGATCGCCCAGGGCTACCAGGAATCGGACATCGATTTCTTCGAAGTCGGCGGCGCCTTTGAAATGCCCCTGCACGCCAAGCTGCTGGCCAAGACCGGCCGTTACGCCGGTATCGTCGCCGCCGCGCTGGTGGTGGACGGCGGCATTTATCGTCACGAATTCGTCGCCCAATCGGTGGTCAGCGGCCTGATGCAGGTGCAGTTGGAAACCGAAGTGCCGGTATTTTCGGTATCCCTGACTCCCCACCATTTCCACGGGGGCAGCGAACACACCACCTTCTTCTACGAGCATTTCGTGCACAAGGGCCAGGAAGCTGCGCGTACGTGTGCCGACACCCTGCACAAGGTGCGGGCGATCCGTCGTAGCGAGCCGCGTGCTGTAGCGGTCTAAGCAACACCGCAAAACGAGTGTGGGAGGGGGCTTGCCCCCGATGGCGGTGTGTCAGTCAGCTCATCTGTAGCTGAAACACCGCTATCGGGGGCAAGCCCCCTCCCACATTTGAAGCCAGTCAGGCCTGAGATCTATGCAAGGCCAGCTTCTGTGGTCGGCACGATGAGAATTCCCGCGCGCAAACCATTCTTCACCTTCGGGTTGGGGAAGATGATGCGTACGCCCTCCTCCTCGATCACCCAGCGGGTCTGGGCCACATCTTCGGCCAGCAGATACCCCTTTTCCAATTCCGAAAAGTTTTCCACGTCCGCCGGCAAATGCAGTAGGAACGCGTCGCTGTGCTTGATGATTTCCCGTGCGACGGCGAACAGCTTCAAGCCGTCGAGGTCGCCTGTCTCAGGCTCGGTGCCTTCGATGATGTGCTTGAGGCGCGTCTCCAGCCTGGACACATCCACGCTCTGGTTCTGGCCGAAAGGACGGGCCTTGCCCAGCTCCAGGGTGAAGGCCTCGGCGTCGAGTCGTTCGTAGGTGAACGCCGTGAAGGTGATAGAGGCTTTGTTCTGCAGCAGCACCGCCTCCATTCCGGCGGCGCGCAGGCGCTCCAGCTCACGGCGCGAATGCTGGCGCCCTTCTTTCCACGGGTACAGCGCAAATTGCT
Source organism: Pseudomonas sp. 34 E 7 (assembly GCF_900005715.1). Lineage (NCBI taxonomy): Bacteria > Pseudomonadati > Pseudomonadota > Gammaproteobacteria > Pseudomonadales > Pseudomonadaceae > Pseudomonas > Pseudomonas sp. 34 E 7. Next base: position 23,892 of record NZ_CVTX01000128.1, on the reverse strand, counting down.
CGATCTTCGAGCCGCGAATCGCGGTGTGCAGGTCGTAATGCAGGCGCGAACGGCCCGGCTGGCTGAAAAAGCTGCGGGCCAACTGTTCAAGTTCGGCGGCGCGCATGGCTTCGGGACCAATGTTGCTTTCATGCCGGCCGTTGAACAGCCGGTTGATGTCCAGTTCAAGGTAACGCTCGCCGCGACGCATGGCCTCGGGGTTGCCGAACAGGAACAGAATACGGGTGCGGGGCTTGATCTCCCCACGGGCGATGCCATGCAACAGGCGGTCGAGCAGTTCGATCGGCGCGGTTTCGTTGCCATGGATGCCGGACGACAGCAGCAGGTCGCCGCCATTGTCCCGGGCTTCAGGCGGGCGCACTTCAAGCGCGCCCTCACTGAGCCAGCGCATTTGCACGCCGTCGACAGTCAGTTGAATTTTTTGCGCCGGTTCGCGACCGGCGAGGGTCAGTTCAAGCAGTTTGCCGAGGGCGAGCATAAGCAGCTTCCTTAGTGGTTGCAGCCTGGGCCGTGGACGTGATCGTCGTCATCTCCTTCGACGTCAGCCGGTTCCATTTCCAGTTCCAGGCTCATCAGGTTGGTCGCCAGCGGGCGCATCAGCAGGTTGGCGTACTCGGCGTCGCCCTCTTCCACATCCACACCGATCAGCAGTTGGCCACGGCCGTCATGCTGGATCCAGATCTCCTTGCCCTGCCAGACCACGGCAACGCGGGTGCAGGAGGTTTCCAGCTGGGTGCCGTCGGTGTCTTCAAGGATCAGCTTCAGGGTGTCGGTCATAAATAAAATATCTCAGCCGTAGGGCGTTAATTGATCTGGAAAGGATAAACCGAGCCCAGTTTAAGGATTTGCGTCAGTTCATCCAGTGCCGTCCGGCACTCAAGCAGCAATTGCGGGTCAGCCAGGTCGGTTTCGCGCAGGCTGTCGCGGTAGTGCCTGTTGACCCATTGGGTCAGGGTGTCGTACAGCGGCGCGGTCATGATAACGCCTGGATTCACCGCCGCCAGTTCGGTTTCGTTCAACGCCACACGCAAACGCAGGCACGCCGGGCCGCCGCCGTTCTGCATGCTTTGCTTGAGGTCGAACACCTTCACTTCGCGGATCAAGCCGCCGCTGGCCGTGAGGTGCTGCAGGTACGCCCAGACGCGCGGGTTGGCGCGGCATTCTTCCGGCACGATCAGCAGCATCGAGCCATCGGGACGTGTCAGCAACTGGCTGTTGAACAAGTAGGAGCGCACCGCATCTTCGACGCTGACCTGGGAACGCGGCACACACACGGACTGGAAGTTGCCGCCCCGCTTGCCCAACTTGCCCTGCAGTTCGGCGAGCATCTGTTCGGTGTTGAGGAACGCGTCCTCGTGGTAGAACAGCACCTCGCCGTTGCCGACCGCGATCACGTCGTTGTGGAACACACCGGCATCGATCACCGCCGGGTTCTGCTGGGCGTAGACCACGCCGTCATCCTTCAGGCCGTGCAGACGTGCAACCGCCTGGGACGCCTCGAGTGTCTGGCGCGCTGGATATTTTTGCGGGGCCGGGTAGCGAGCATCGAACGCACTGCGGCCAAACACGAAGAACTCGACGCCGGCCTCACCGTATTCACGGCAAAAGCGCGTGTGATTGGCCGCGCCCTCATCGCCAAACTGTGCCACCGCCGGCAATGCCGCGTGGTGGGCGAAGTGCTTCTGGTCGGCGAACATCGCCCCCAGCACGCGGCTGGTGGTCGGGTGTTCGATGCTGCGGTGGTATTTGCAGTTGAGGTTGGCAGCGGTGAAATGCACGCGGCCATCCGCCGTGTCGGCGCTGGGACTGACCGTGGCGGCGTTGGCCACCCACATGCTCGACGCCGAGCAGCTCGCCACCAACAACGGCATGGCGTGCCTGGCCGCCTGCTCGATGACCTGAGCGTCGGTGCCGCTGAAACCGAGGTTGCGCAGAGCGGCCACATCCGGGCGCTCCTGGGGCGCGAGTACGCCTTGCACAAAGCCCATGTCCATCAGCGCTTTCATTTTTTGCAGCCCCTGCAACGCCGCTTCCCTGGGGTTGGAATGCTGCTGGCTGTTGCTCTGGGACGCGACGTTGCCGAAGGACAAGCCGCCGTAGTTATGGGTCGGCCCCACTAGACCGTCAAAATTGACTTCATAGGATTTCATCGGCGAGGCTCCACGAACATCTGTTCTTATAGGCAATCTTCAACACACCACAGATTCAGTGTGGGAGGGGGCTTGCCCCCTCCCACATTCAAATAAGCGTAATGCCAGGTGTTAGCGTGGCGGGCACCGCCAACGTTGGGGTCTCCAGCGACGCCACCGGGTACGCGCAATAATCGGCCGCGTAATACGCACTGGCGCGATGGTTACCCGAGGCCCCGACCCCGCCAAACGGCGCGGTGCTGGCGGCGCCGGTCAGCTGTTTGTTCCAGTTGACGATACCGGCGCGGCTTTCCAGCCAGAACTGCTGGTAACGCGCCTCGGAATCCGACAGCAGGCCTGCGGCCAGGCCGTACTGGGTGTCGTTGGCCTCGGCAATCGCCGAAGCAAAATCTGCGTAGCGAATCACCTGCAACAGCGGGCCGAACAGTTCTTCGTCTTCGCGCTCGGTCACTGAGGTCACGTCGATGATGCCCGGGGTCAGCAAGGCGGCCTGGTCCCGGGGTTGGGTCATTTCCAGCAGCGCCACAGCGCCATTGGCCAACATCAGTTCCTGGGCGTCCATCAAGGCTTTGGCGGCAGCCAGGGAAATCACCGAGCCCATGAATGGCGGCGGTTGCTGGTCGAACGCGCCCACTTCAATGGCGGCGCTGACCGCTACCAGACGTGCCAGCAACGCATCGCCCCAGGCGCCTTCCGGCACCAGCAAGCGACGGGCGCAGGTGCAGCGCTGGCCGGCGGAGATAAACGCCGACTGGATGATGGTGTACACCGCCGCATCCACGTCGGCCACTTCGTCTACCACCAGCGGGTTGTTGCCACCCATTTCCAGGGCCAGGATCTTGTCCGGACGCCCGGAGAACTGCTGGTGCAGGTGGTTGCCGGTTCGGCTGGAACCGGTGAAGAACAGACCGTCGATGCCTGGGTTGGCCGCCAGCGCGATACCGGTTTCCCGCGCGCCTTGCAGCAGGTTCAATACACCCGCCGGTAAACCCGCTTCGATCCAGCACTGCACGGTCAGCTCGGCAACTTTGGGCGTCAGCTCGCTCGGTTTGAACAGCACGGTGTTACCCGCCAGCAGCGCCGGGACAATATGCCCGTTCGGCAAGTGACCGGGAAAGTTGTAGGGGCCGAACACCGCCACCACACCGTGAGGCTTGTGGCGCAGCACAGCGGTGGCGTCGCCCAGGGCGCCGCTCTTCTCGCCGGTACGCTCGCGATAACTTTGCACCGAGATGGCGATCTTGTTGGCCATGCTGGTGACTTCAGTCGCCGATTCCCACAGCGGCTTGCCAGTTTCCTCACCAATGCAGCGGGCGATTTCATCAGCGCGGCTTTTCAGCGTGGCGGCGAAGGTTTCGAGCACACCGATGCGCTCTTCCAACGACTGCCGAGCCCAGCCTGGAAACGCCTGACGCGCAGCCTGCACGGCGGACTCGACCTGTTCGGCCGTCGCGCCATTGCCGCTCCACAGCACTTGCTGGGTGACCGGGTTACGCGACTCAAACAGTTCACCCTGGCCAGCCAGCCAGCTACCTGCGATGTACAACGAATTCATTATTTCGACTCCCGAGCAGCAGACAACGCAACAGCACGCACTTGATCACCGACCACCAACTGCAGGCGCCTGGCGGTCTGGGGATCGACCACCAACGTGCCCGCAGCCAGGCGGGCCGGTGCGGCCGTGATGCGGCAGTCTTCGCGTTTGCGGTTATGGATCAGGAACGGCGTGGCGTCGTCCCCCGGCGTGCCGATTGCCAGCACCAGCGCCTGGCTGTCGCGCACCGCACGAATCTTGCTGGTTTCACACTCCACCGCCGGGCCCGCGTCGAAAATATCCACATAGCCCTGGTAGCTGAAGCCTTCGCTCTTGAGCATGCTCAGCGCCGGCTCGGTGTCCGGATGCACCTTGCCGATCACGTTGCGCGCGTCTTCGGAAAGAAAGCAGCTGTACAGCGGAAACTTCGGCATCAGCTCGGCGATAAACGCCTTGTTGCCGACGCCGGTGAGGTAGTCGGCCTGGCTGAACTCCATCTTGAAGAAGTGTCGGCCCAGGCTTTCCCAGAACGGCGAGCGCCCTGCCTCGTTGGACACGCCGCGCATCTCGGCAATGATCTTGTTGCCAAACAATTGCGGGAATTCGGCGATGAACAACAGGCGCGCCTTGGCCAGCATGCGGCCATTGAGGCCGTTGCGGTAATCGGCGTGCAGGAACAACGAGCACAGCTCGGAATTGCCGGTGAGGTCGTTGGCCAGGAACAACGTCGGAATTTCGCGGTAGATATTCAACTCCTGGGAGGCGCTGACCGTCAGGCCGACCCGGAAGTTGTACCAGGGCTCGCGCAGGCCGACGGCGCCGGCAATGGCCGAAATCCCCACTACCCGACCTTCGTCGTTTTCCAGCACGAACAGGTAGTCCGCATCGCCGCGCCCGGCTTCGCCGCGAAAGGTTTTCTCCGCCCAGCCCACGCGATGGGTCAGGCGCTCTTCGTTGGCCGGCAAGGTGGTGAGGCCGGTGCCGGTGCTGCGCGCCAGGTCAATCAGGGCCGGTAAATCGCTGCTGCGTACGGGACGAACGATCATGCTATCTCCTCGAACGGGCCGCTGTGGTCAGCCACCCGCGAAACTCTCTTTTTAAACCGCAACCAGGCGCACACTCGCACCTTCGCCCACACCCAGGGCTTCAGCTGCCTCCAGGTCCAGAATCACTGGCTTGCCCGGCGCGTAGTCCAGCTCCAGCATCACCGCGCGGTAATCCTGCAACTGCGCGTTGCTCACCAGGTACTGGCGACCGACGCCCTTGGCCATCTCGCCGATTTTCACCGGCACCACGCGGCTCTGGGCAATCGAGCGAATCCCCGACACCCGCGCGTGCAGCGTCGGGCCGCCGTCGAAGATGTCGATGTAGTGATCGGTCTCGAAGCCTTCGCGCATCAGGATGTCGAAGGTGATCTGTGCACGCGGGTGCACCTGGCCCATGGCCTCCTGGGCTGCGTCCGGCAGCAGCGGCACGTAGATCGGGTAATGCGGCATCAGCTCGGCGAGGAAGGTACGGCTTTTCAGCCCGCACAGGCGCTCGGCGGCGGCGTAGTTGAGGTCGAAGAAGTTGCGACCGATGGCGTCCCAGAACGGCGAATCGCCGTTTTCGTCGCTGTAGCCAACGATCTCGGTCACCACCGAATCGGCAAAGCGCTCCGGGTGGCTGGCGACGAACAGCAGGCGACCACGGGAATTGAGTTCCGACCACGGCGAACCGACCAATGCAGGCTTCACGTAGAAACTGGTGAGCAGGCTATTGCCGGTCAGGTCGTGGCACTGGGAAAGCACGTGGATCTTGTTGTGGATCTTCAGCTCGCGGGAGGCGTGCACAAAGGTTTCGTTACGAAAACTGTAGAACGGCTCGGAGTAGCCGGCTGAAGCAACGATGGCCGAGCAGCCGGCGAGCTTGCCGGTGTCGGTGTCTTCAAGCACGAAGAAATAGCTTTCTTCACCGTTGAAACTCACTTCGGCCGCGAAGGACGCTTCACTGGCGGCGATCTTGTCGCTCAGGCGTTCCACATCATCCGGCAAGGAAGTCACACCAATCGGGCTGTCCGCAGCCAGACGCTGTACCTCGCCCAGATCAGCCATTTGCGCGGGGCGCATCACCAGCATGGTGTCACTCCTTAACTCGAAAAACTCATAGGAAAAAATACCGGACACGGGAACTGAGTTCACACAGATCCCACGTGGGAGGGGGCTGGCCCCCGATAGCAGTGTGTCAGTTGATAAATCAGGGGACTGATCCACCGCCATCGGGGGCAAGCCCCTTCCCACATTTGGAAACGGTCCGACCTGCCAAATGTGTTGCTATCAGGCTTGGGTCAACGTCTTCACAGCACGTTCAAAACGGTCCAGGCCTTCCTTGATGTCCGCCTCTTCCACCACCAGGCTTGGCGCAAAGCGCAGCACGTCCGGGCCGGCTTGCAGGATCATCAGGTTCTCTTTCTCGGCGGCGTTGAACACGTCCTTGGCCCTGCCTTTGAATGCATCGCTGAGCACACAACCGATCAGCAAGCCCATGCCGCGCACTTGCGTAAAGATGCCGTATTGCGTGCCGATCTGCTCCAGGCGCGCCTTGAACAGCGCGTGTTTGGCATTCACGCCGGCCAGCACTTCGGGGGTGTTGATCACGTCGATCACGGCTTCCGCCACCGCGCACGCCAGCGGGTTGCCGCCATAGGTGGTGCCGTGGGTGCCGACCACCAGGTGCTTGGCCAGGTCTTCACGGGTGAGCATCGCGGCAATCGGGAAACCGCCGCCCAGGCTCTTGGCGCTGGTGAGGATGTCCGGCGTCACGCCGTAATGCTGGTAGGCGAACAGGTGACCGCTGCGGCCCATGCCGGTTTGCACTTCGTCAAATACCAACAGCGCGTCGTGGGCGTCGCACAGTTCGCGGGCGCCTTGCAGGTAAGTCAGTTCGGCCGGCAATACACCGCCCTCACCCTGGATCGGCTCCAGCACCACGGCGCACGTCTTGTCCGACACAGCGGCCTTCAGTGCAGCCAGGTCGTTGTAAGGCACATGGGTGATGCCAGTGATTTTCGGCCCGAAACCATCGGAGTACTTGGACTGGCCACCGACGTTGACGGTGAACAGCGTACGGCCGTGGAAGCTGTTCAGCGCGGCGATGATCTCGTACTTCTCGCTGCCGAAACGGTCGAACGCGACGCGACGGGCCAGCTTGAAGGCGGCCTCGTTGGCTTCGGCGCCGGAGTTGCAGAAGAACACGCGCTCGGCAAACGTGGCGTCGATCAGCTTATGAGCCAGGCGCAGCGCCGGCTCATTGGTGAACACGTTGGAGACATGCCACAGTTTGTTGGCCTGTTCGGTCAGCGCACCGACCAGCGCCGGATGGGCGTGGCCCAATACGTTGACCGCGATGCCGCCGGCAAAATCGATCAACTCACGACCCGCCTGGTCCCACACGCGCGAACCTGCGCCACGCACGGGAATAAAGGCGGCAGGTGCATAGTTGGGCACCATGACCTGGTCGAAATCGGCACGTTGCACCGGGGCTTGCTCAACGGACATCGGAGTCTCCTGAAGAGGAACGCCTGCCTGGAACTGGCGGGCGATGCAGGGATTGTAAGGACAGTTTTCGGCTGGGCCTTGTCGCCAAGCGACAACTTCTTATAGCGCCAACCCGCGTTTTTCGGGGGTTTACGCCAATGCGACAAATAGCGTCGCAATGGCGCAGTTTAAACGGTGCATCAGGTTTGCGTCAGGATATCCGGTGAAAGGGTGGCGACGCGCTAACTATCTAAAGTTCGCCGCCCGGGACCGGCTGGTTAACTGCAAGCCTTCATGACTTGCACGGACCCGCTCCATGACGAACATCGACTATTCCGATACCCGCCTGCCTGACAGCCACTATCAACTGTTGACCGGCACCCTGCCCCCCTGGCTCGGCAATGCCTCTGCCAGCAAACGCCAGGCGCTCAAAGCCGTCCAGCCGCTGCAGTTGCAGGGCAGCGCTGAACAACGGGCCGCACTTGCGCGGCTGACCGGCGCCCACTGGGAGGCGCAAAACAGCGTAGACCTGGGGTTGCAAAGCCTGCAGGACATCAAGGCGTTCGCCACGCCGATACTCGAACAGGCACTCAAAGCCGACTTCAACCTGGTGCTGGATGTCGAGGCGACCTATCTGCGCCTGTACATCCCCGATCACATCCCCTGGTTTTCGATACGCTCCGGCGCAGCGCGAACCTGGACGGTCTCGCTATTGGACGCCGCCCTGCATAATTTCGAACACAAGGAAACCCTGGTCGACGCCTACGCACCGGCCTCGACCTTTATCACAAAGCCCTCGGCCAGCGGCCAATTCGACACCCTGGCGCAGATCAAGCGTGTGCTTTCAATTCCGGCGTTCACCAGCCTGTGCCGTGACCTGGATATCGGCGCCCGCTACGCCCGCTACCTCAACGAAGCGCTGGGCATGTCCAACCCTGTGGCCGCTGCGGTCTTGCGCCTGAAGGTCGATGCCAGCCAGAAAGCCGCTCTACGGGCAGCCCTGCAATTGGCCCGGATCAACGCAGATATCAGCGATGACTACGCTGACGTGATCGAAAGCTTGATCGCCGGCACACCCGACCCCAGGCTCGACGGCGCGCGCCTGCGCTGCCAGGATTTACGCATGATGGGGATTGCGCTGACGGGCATTCAACTGTTCGCCCCCGAGCTTGAAAGCCCGCGGTCGCCGCAACGCCTGGTGGCGTATGTTCCCGATGATCCGCAGCACCCCGTCAAGGAATATGCGTCACCCCTGGCGTTCAAGCAGGAGCTGACCCGACAACTGCGTGACCTCGACTACCAAACCTTTTTCAGCCGCTTCGTGCCCCACGCTCAACTCGGGGTGTTTTTTTCCGGCTTGAGCCAGCATCTGGCACGGATCACCTGGCACCCGCCGGTCAAGGGCAGCGGCCAGGCGCCCTGGCGCAGCACGCCCATCGACGACCCCAAGCTACAGTTTGATGCCCAGCCCATCACGGGCGATCCCTGGTTGCACCTGTACCATCGCAAACTCGACAAGATCCTCAACGACGCCCGCACGCTGGCGGTCTCCACCGCCAGCGTCGATCGTGAGGCGCGCTGGCGGCTGTGGGACTCTTTCGTCGATGTGGCGGCCTCAATCCTCAATGCCGCACTGATGGTGGTGGCCCCCTTCGTCCCGGGGCTGGGCGAATTGATGCTGGGCTACATGGCCTATCAACTGCTTGAGGACGTGTTCGAAGGCATCGTCGACTGGGCCGAAGGCCTGGGCAAGGAGGCTTTCGGTCACCTCATGAGCGTGCTGGAATCCCTGGTGCAAATGGGTGCTTTCGCAGTGGGCGGCCAGATTGGCCCGGCCGAGTTGCGCAAAGTGCTGCCCGAACCCGTCCTCGCGTACATCGACAGCTTCAAACCGGTGAGCCTGGCCAACGGCGCCCAACGCTACTGGAAACCGGACCTGGCGCCCTACGAATATCCATCCGCCTTGCCGCCGCGCATCGGCATCAATGAGTTGGGCCTGCACGAGGTGCGCAGGGAATCGATTTTGCCCCATGAAGGCAAGCTGTACTCCGTGGAAAAAGACGCCGACAGCGAGTTCTATCGCATCAAGCACCCAAGCCGTCCTGAAGCCTACCGCCCCGTGGTGCGGCACAACCAGGCCGGCGCCTGGCATACCGAGCTTGAACAACCGCTGGCGTGGGACAGACCTACGCTGTTGCGTCGGCTGGGGCACAGTGCCCAGGCACTGAGCGAGGCGGACCGGGAACTGGCCCTGGACATCAGCGGCGTTCCCGAAGACGCCGTGCGCAAGATGCACGTCAACAGCGAACGCCTGTCGCCCCTGCTGGACGATACCTTGAGCCGCCTGCGCATCGACCGCAGCCTCCAACGGCTGATCGAGCAGCTGCGCAGCGACGACCCGGCGGTGCATCACCAGATCGACCCTCAAGACACCTTGCAGTTGCTGACCACCCACGGGCCATGGCCGCGTACCAAAGCCTTGCGCATCATCGATGACAAGGGCCAGATCGCCTGGGCGTTCGGCGACAGGAACGTGCCGGTGATCCAGGTACACGAAGCCCAGCTGGAAAACGGCGACTTGCTCAAAACCGTCTTGCGTGGGCTGAGCCCCGAGGAAATTCGCGCCCAATTCGATGAACGCGCCAGCGACCCCGAGCTGAGCCTGGAAAACCGCAGCCGCCTGCTGCGCCATAGCCTGGCCGATATTGCCGAGCGTCAGCGCAGCGCGTTGTTCGAATCGCGCTATGCACCGCTGCGGGCCTCCACCGCCCCCCTTACCCAACAATTGCTCAGCACCACACCTGAATTGCCCGCAAGCGTTGCGCAAACCCTGGTGAACCAAATGACCGGCGCCGAGCTTGCGCTCCTGCATGACGGCAACACCCCGCCACGCCTGGCCGAACTGGCACGCACCGCAGTGAGCGAAGTCCGGGTCAATCGCGCCTACGAGGGGCAGCATCTGGACGCACCGCGCGCCCTCGACACCGATCGCCTTGAATTGAACAGCCTGCGCCTTCTGCCGGGCTGGTCGAGCGAGATACGGCTCGACGCTCGCCATCACTCGCCGACCGGCCCCACCTGGCTGCAGATCGGCCCGACTGATGCGCCCATTCACCGCACACTGGTGCGCACTGAAGCAGGGCGCTACATCCCCTGCGACGAACAGGGCGAGCTTTCGAGTGAAACAGACCTGTATTCGGCCATCTTGAGTGCACTGCCCGATCAACAACGCGATCAGCTCGACCTGCGGATTCACCAGGGCGGCGAACTCAAGAGGCGCCTGCGGCAACATTCATTGCCCCGCGATGAACTGCGTGTGCTGCTCACGCCTGATATCAAACCGCAGAGCGTCACGGAAACCCTGCGCCTGTTAGGCAGCGACAACGGCTACCGTGCCCAGGCACCGGCACCGCTGGGCCCGCCGAGCCTGCTGGACCGCGCGCGCGCCCTGTACCCCGAACTTCGCGAACACCCATTGACCACGCTGGTGAACCACTTGCACTCACAGACAGGTGGCGCGCTCGCGGGCCTGGAAGCGCTGGGCATCGAATACCGCCAACTGGAACGTGACCTCAGTACCTGGCAACGCAATATCCCGCTTCAAGACCCCGCAAACGGCTCCCTGCTCAGCCTGCGCCAGCGCCAGTACGAGCAACGCAATCGCGAACTCATTGCCACTGAACTCAAACGCTGCTGGCGCCGGGAGCTGCCCGTTGATGATTACTTCGAAGACCCTGCGCGCGACGGCTACCGGCTGAACCTTCACTATCACATTCGCGGCGAACTTCCACGGCTATCGGCCAACTTCGATCACGTCTCGATGCTGACCCTCTCAGGCAGCCACCACACACAGGGCGCCGCCGGGTTTCTGGCCCTCTTTCCCCGCCTGCGCCATCTGAGCGTTGACAGTATTCCCTTGGGCAGCGTGCCGCCGGTCGTGTTTCAGATGCACAACCTGAACGTACTGAGCCTGAGCGACTGCGGTGTCACCCTGACGCCCAACAGCCAGGCCCGGCTCGCCTCAATGACCCAACTGCAAACCCTGGACCTGCATAAGAACCCTTTGGGCCGGGTGCCCAGCGTCGAAGCAATGAACGAGTTGAACACCCTGGACCTGTCCGAAACCGGCATTGATCGCCTCCCTCCCGGCATGCTCACCCGCAACGACCTGAGCGCGGCCTTTCTCAGCGGCAACCGGATCAGCGAATTACCTGAGGCGCTGTTCGAACTGCCCTCACATACCAGCGTTGCCTTCGACCTGTCTGACAACCCGCTGTCATCGGCCACGCTCGAGCGCGTTAAAGCCTACTACCAGCAACATGGCACCTACTGGGAGGCCAATGCGCCAGCGGTAGATGTGCGTGACGCACAACAGCTGTACCCCTCGCTGGACATCAACCAGATCAACCAGCTTATCTACAGTCTCCCGGGCGATCTGGAAGCGGGTAAGCGCGAGCTGGCAAGATTGGCGGGGGAATTGGGTACGCTGCAGTCAGAACTCAACCATTGGGCGCAACAACCGCAGCTGCCGCCCCCGGAAGCCACCCGGCGCAGCCAGCTTAACGCCTTGCTTGAACGAAGCTGGCGCAGGGAAATCCCCCAGGACACTCAATTCGTCCATGCCCTGGAAATCCCCGCAACACTGGCGGGCGAGTTGCCCACGCTGAGCGCGCGCTTCAAGCATGTTGGCTCACTGACCATCAAAGGCAATGGCGGCCCAATGCAATCGTCGGCCTTGATCGACAGCTTCCCGGCCTTGAGCATCCTGCACCTCGAAAACGTTGCGCTCGGCGACATGCCGGCACCGGTGTTCAACCTGCCGGCACTGACCGTACTGGGACTGCCACGCTGCTCGATAGCACTGAGCCCCGCCAGCGCCGCGAAGTTGCAAGGCATGAGCCGCCTCGAATACCTGAACCTGGATCACAATCCACTGGTAAACACCCCGGACTTCAGTCACTTGCCCAGACTGAGCAGCATTTCACTCAAGGACACCGGATTGACGCAGGTCCCCCAGAGCCTGCTGGGCGACCCGCCACGCCAGTCGATCAACTTGAGCAAAAACGCTATCGAGCAACTGCCCGACGCGCTGTTTTCCATGCCGGCCTCGAGCACCAGTGGCCTGGACCTGTCGGAAAACCCCTTGGCACCCCAGGCCCTGGAGTCGATCAAACGCTACTGCCAGCGCACCGGCGAAAGCTTCGCCGCCCAGGCACCCGTGGCCCAACGCCGGCGCACGCAGCAGCTATACCCCTCGTTCCTCGACACCGAGGCAGACCGTTTCATCTTCCACCTGCCCGGCGACTTGGCGGCAGTGGACCCAACGCTGACGCACCTGGCGGCCGAGTACGAACAACTAGGCAATGACCTGCAACTGTGGGTGCAGGCCGTTCCGGACCGCCATCCGATCCTGGATGTGCCCATTGACGAACAAACCCGTGCCCAGGACCAACTGAGGCGACGCAACTTCAAGACACTGCTGGAACAGGCCTGGCGACGAGAAAGCCCCGAGGATGAAGACAGCCTGGACGATGAGCTCACCCATCAAGTCATACTCGACACTCCGGTGATGGGCGATTTACCAGCATTGAACGCCAACTTCGACCACGTGACCTTGCTCCAACTGGACGGGAACGGCACCACGACCGGCGTCGACACGATGTTGCGCAGCTTCACCCACCTGCAAACACTCAGGCTCAGCAAATGCTCCCTGGGCGCCCTGCCCGAGGCGCTCCAGCGCATGCCCAAGCTTTCCACGCTGGACATGACCGAATGCGCGATCCGATTGACCCCCGAAACCCGTGGCAGGCTGACCGCCCTCACCGAACTTGAGTTCGTCAATCTGAGCAACAACCCCTTGGGCCTTACCCCTGACATCAGCTCATTGCGTGAACTGACCTCGCTGCACTTGAGCAACGCGGCACTGAACGAAGTTCCGCAGGGCGTCTTTGGCCTGGATCAACTGCAAACGCTGGACTTGAGCAACAACGCCATCCAGGAGATACCGGCGGACTTGCTGGAGACCTCGGCAGCCTTCAATGGCGACAGCGATTTGAGCGGCAACCCCCTGTCGGCGCAAAGCCTGCTGCGCTTGCGTCAGTACTATCAGCGCACGGGCGTGGACTTCCAGGTGGCGGCCGCCACCGTGGACAATCAAGGCAGACCCCTGGTAGTGGCCAGGCCTGTCCCCGACGAAGACTGAGGTCGATCAACCGCGCTCGGACGGTACCGACGACAATTCAAACGGGCTGCTGCTGCGGCGCTGGTTGCGGTCTTCGCGCGGCGTAGCGCCGAAGAAGTTACGGTAGGCGCTGGAGAAGTGCGGCCCCGAGGAAAAGCCGCACGACAGGCCGATCTGGATGATCGACTTGCTGGTTTGCATCAGCATCTGGCGGGCCTTGTTCAGGCGCAGCTCCAGGTAATACTGACTGGGGACGCGGTTGAGGTATTGCTTGAAGATGCGTTCCAGTTGTCGTCGGGACACGCACACGTGCTGGGCGATTTCATCGGTGGTCAGCGGTTCTTCGATATTCGCTTCCATCAATAGAACAGCCTGGGTCAGTTTCGGATGACTGGAACCCAGGCGGTTCTGCAAGGGGATGCGCTGGCGCTCGCCGCCTTCACGGATGCGCTCTACCACCAGTTCTTCGGAGACCGCGCCGGCCAGTTCGGCGCCGTGGTCACGCGCGAGTACCGCCAGCAGCAGATCGAGCACCGACATGCCGCCGCAAGCGGTCAGGCGATCACGGTCCCAGTCAAACAGATGACTGGTGGCGATGACCTTGGGGAAGCGCTCGGCAAAATCGTCCTGCCAGCGCCAGTGCACGGCGGCGCGATAGCCGTCGAGCAAGCCGAGCTGGGCCAGCGGGTACACGCCCGCCGATAATCCACCGATCACACACCCTGCCCGGACCAGTTGCTTGAGCGCAGTGCTGAGCTGGGAAGCGATGACGGTGGGCGGCTCGTCCGCCAGCAGGAACAGTTTCTGAAAGCCGTCCAACTTGCCGGCCCACGGCTCGCCGGGCAACTGCCAGGCCCCTTCGGTTTGCGGCTCGGCCTGTAGAAACGATAACTCGTAGACCACCTCCGGATGCACCCGCTGAGCAACGCGCAAGGCCTCCTCAGCCAGCGCAAGCGTGAGTGCTTTTGTGCTGGGCCAAATCAGGAAACCAATTTTATGGGCGGTCATGGAGTGCTATCCGAAGCGAGTAACGGTAATGAAGACAGAGGCCAATGCTAGCCGGTAAACCGACACAAATCTCAAAAACAATGGTGATCAAATGTGGGAGGGGGCTTGCCCCCTCCTACATAAAGCAGCTCCAACAGCAAAGGACTATTTCAAGCTGCCGGAGAGGAACTGCTGCAACCGTACGGACTGCGGGTTCACCAGCACTTCGCGCGGGTTGCCGCGCTCTTCGACAATGCCTTTATGCAGAAACACCAACTGGTTCGACACCTCACGGGCAAAGCCCATTTCATGGGTCACCACCACCATGGTGCGGCCTTCCTGGGCCAGGTCCTGCATCACCTTGAGCACTTCACCGACCAACTCGGGGTCGAGCGCCGACGTCGGTTCGTCGAACAGCATCACCTCAGGTTCCATCGCCAGGGCACGGGCAATGGCCACGCGCTGCTGCTCGCCGCCGGACATGTGGCCGGGGAACGCATCCTTGCGATGGCCCACGCCGACCTTGGCCAGGTAGTGCTCGGCCTTTTCACGGGCTTCTTTCTTCGACACGCCCAGCACATGCACCGGCGCTTCCATCACGTTTTCAATCGCGGTCATGTGCGACCACAGGTTGAAATGCTGGAACACCATGGACAAGCGCGAACGCATGCGCTGCAGTTGTTTGGGGTCGGCGGCCTTCATCGCGCCGTCTTTGGTCGCGACCAGTTTCAGCTCTTCGTTGTTGAGCAGGATCTTGCCGGCGTGGGGCTGCTCCAGCAGGTTGATGCAGCGCAAAAACGTACTTTTGCCCGAACCACTGGAGCCGATGATGCTGATCACATCACCAGCTGCGGCGGCCAGGGACACGCCCTTGAGCACTTCATGACTGCCATAGCGTTTATGCAGGTCTTGGACTTCAAGCTTGTACATGCGGTCGGTTCTCACAAAAACAGGTGGTCAGTCGTTGAGCAAGCGCCCGTGACGCAGCGCTTCGCGCCCCGCCACCTTGGCCAGCCAGAAACCCGCTTGGGCATAACGCAGCCGTTCAACGGCAAACAACACCCCGGACGTACCCGCGCAGATAATGCTCACGCGGTCGGCCAGGGGATCAATCACTTCAAAAATGGGGTCGCCCTGCTCGACCCAGTCACCGGCCTTACGCAGGTAACTGATCACCCCGGCGTGGGGAGCGAACAGCAATTCGGTGCCTTCGAACGGCATGCCTTCGCACGCTTCGTGTTGCGGTGCCGGCCATTCGCCCTTGATCAGGCCTTGCTCGGCCAGAAACGCCAGGATGCCTTCAGCGTGGAAGATCGCTTCATCGCGGCCGGTGTCAGCCTGGCCCCCCAACTCCAGCGTCGTCGCCAGACAGGCCAGTGGAATCTGCGCGTCGGGGAACGTGCGCGACAAACGCAGCCAGGGCAACGAACAGGCTTCATCAAACGAACTGCCGCCGGAATCTTCCGCGAGCAGGCCGACCTTCACATGCAAATGCGCCGACAGCGAACGCCACTGCGGCCAGTGCTGGGGCAGTGCGTACATGTGCAGCGCGGCCTCGGCGTCGCAATGCAGGTCGAGCACCACGTCGGCGGTGCAGGCATGGCTGAGCAGGATACGTTGCATGCCTTGCAACTGGCTGCTCGGCGCGGGCAAGGCCGTGAGCACATCGCTCATGGCCTGGCGAATCATGCGCACATTGGCATGGGGGTCATCGCCCAGCTTGCCTTGCAGCCGCTCGGCGACCGGCTCGCTCAGCTCAACGAAATCGCGGTTGAAATTCTTGCCGCTGCCCACCTCGAAACGGCCCTGATGGCTGCCTTGCAGCAACTGGCCCAGGCCCATCGGGTTGGCCACCGGTACCAACTCGATCACGCCGTTAAGCGCGCCTTGCTGTTCCAGTTCGCTGAGGCGCTTTTTCAGCTCCCAGGCCGCGCGCATGCCGGGTAATTCATCGGCATGCAGGCTGGCCTGGATATACGCCTTGCGCTCGCCACTGCCGAAACGAAACACGCTCAGCTGGCGTTCACAGCCCAGGTGACCCCAGGGCAACAGGTGATCGATACGTTCCATATCAATGCTTCCGTGGAGCCAGGTAGCTCAGCCAGCGGCGCTCGGCCAACTTGAACAGGCGCACCAGGATGAATGTCAGGCACAGGTAGAACACACCGGCGGTGATATAGGCTTCGAACGGCAGGTAATACTGGGCGTTCACCGTGCGCGCGGCACCGGTGATATCGATCAGGGTGACGATGGAGGCCAGGCTGGTGGTCTGCAGCATCATGATCACTTCGTTGCTGTACTGCGGCAGCGCGCGGCGCAGGGCCGAAGGCAACAGGATGCGGCGGTACAGCTTGTAGCGCGACATGCCCATGGCCTTGGCCGCTTCGATCTCGCCATTGGGCGTGGCCTTGAGGCTGCCGGCGATGATCTCGGCGGTGTAGGCGCTGGTGTTGATCGCAAACGCCAGGCACGCACAGAACGTAGCGCTGGACAGCAGCGGCCACAAGAAGCTTTCCCGCACCGCTTCGAACTGGGCCAGCCCGTAGTAGATCAAAAACAGCTGCACCAGCATCGGCGTGCCGCGAATCACATAGGTGTACAGCCACGCCGCACCATTGACGATCGGCTGCTTGGACACGCGCATCAGGCCCAGGGGCAAAGCGGCGAGCAGGCCGAAGAACAGCGCAATGGCGAGCAGTTTGAGGGTGGTCAGCAGGCCGCCGAGGTACAGCGGCATGGCCTCCCAGATGACGTTGTAGTCGAAGATCATAGATCAGCCGCCCTTACGCCTACCGAGTAGCGCTTCTCAAGGTAGCGCAGGGCCAGCAACGACACGCTGGTAATCACCAGGTACATCGCCGCCACTGCGAGGAAGAAGGTAAAAGGCTCGCGGGTGGCGTCGGCCGCCTGCTTGGCCTTGAACATCATGTCTTGCAGGCCCACCACTGAAATCAGCGCAGTCGCCTTGGTCAGAACCAGCCAATTGTTGGTGAAACCGGGGATCGCCAGCCGAATCATCTGCGGCACCATCACCCGGAAAAACACCTGGAAGCTGCTCATGCCATACGCCAGGCCGGCTTCAGCCTGGCCCTTGGGAATGGCCATGAAGGCGCCGCGGAAGGTTTCCGACAGGTAGGCGCCAAAGATGAAACCCAGGGTGCCGATACCGGCGGCCAGGGGGTTCAGGTCGATATAGTCGTCGTAGCCGAGCAGCGGCGCGACGCGGTTGAGCAGGTCCTGACCGCCGTAGAAAATCAGCAGGATCAGCACCAGGTCGGGGATCCCGCGGATCACCGTGGAGTACAAGTCACCCAGCCAGGCCAACCAGCGCACCGGCGACAGGCGTAACGCGACCCCGATCAGACCCAGAACAATGGCCAGGGCCATGGACGACAAGGCGAGCTGAAGCGTCAACCATGCGCCATCGAGGATAACGGCCCCGTAGCCTTTCAACATGATTCAGGTCCTCGAAAAGGGGGATGAAAAAATGGCGCAAACTTCAGAGTGTTCTGTTGCTTGCGCCATTTCAGACAGACAGCTGCGACGATTTACTTGGCTTCAGGCCCGTAAATGTCGAAGTTGAAGTACTTGTCCTGGATTTTCTTGTACTCGCCGTTGGCACGGATCGCTGCGATAGCGGCGTTGATACGGTCCAGGTTTTCCTGGTCGCCCTTGCGTACCGCGATGCCTACGCCGTCGCCGAAGTATTTGACGTCGGTGAACGATGGGCCGGTGAACGCGTAGCCTTTGCCGGCGGGGGTGTCGAGGAAACCTTCCTGCAACAGGGTGGCGTCAGCCACGGTGCCGTCGAGGCGACCGGCTTCCACGTCCAGGTAGATTTCGTTCTGCGAGCTGTAAGGCACAACCGTGGCGCCTTTGGGAGCCAGCACTTCCTTGGCGAAACGATCGTGGATCGAACCGCGCTGCACACCAATCTTCTTGCCCTTGAGTTCATCCAGGCTGTCGCTGACCGTGGTGCCTTCCTTCAACACCAGGCGCGCCGGCGTCAGGTAGTAGCGGTTGGTGAAGTCGACAGACTTCTTGCGGTCTTCCGTGATGGACATGGACGACAGGATCGCGTCGATCTTGCGCACTTTCAGCGCCGGGATCAGGCCGTCGAATTCCTGCTCGACCCAAGTGCACTTCACGTCCATCTGCTTGCACAGGGCGTTGCCGATGTCGTAGTCAAAACCGACGATGCTGCCATCCGGCGCCTTCGAGGCAAACGGAGGGTAAGCGGCTTCAATACCAATCTTCAGTGGCTTGCCTTCGGCGAAAGCCTGCATGGACAGCACGGACAGCGCCAGGGCGCCCAACAGCACGAGTTTCTTCATCTTGGGACTCCATCGGTATAGGGCAAAACAGCAGTATGAGCCATGGCCCACGATGCGGCGAAGGTGAAACCGAATAGCGTTGCAGCGTCCTGCGCCAGAGAGTGCCAGCGACGACGAGCGAGTGATCGGCATTCTAACGACAGGCGGAAAGCCGATATTTCCTCAATGCGACAACAATTTACAGAAGCACCGAGAAAGCGGTTCCAGCCCATTGACAGCCTCTGGATTTTATGCAGAGACAAAAGATATTAAACCAGCTAATGCTGCAAATTGCGGGCCTATTATTCGCAAACCCTTCTGGCACGGCAAGTGTGGCGTTTAATCTTATTTGCGGGGGTGTCTGAAACGCGATTTTTCGGGGCGCGGATGTAGCCGTTCGCCTCATGCCAGGGCGCAGGGTTACACATTTGCGTTCGACGGTAACATTCAGAAATATCCTACTGCGCAAATCGATATTTATTGGCTTGTTGGTTATGCGGGTCTGTCAGACCACCCTCTGCACACGCCTTGAAATGCAATCCAAATGTGGGAGGGGGCTTGCCCCCGATAGCGGTGTGCCAGCCGATACATGCTCCACTGACCCACTGCCATCGGGGGCAAGCCCCCTCCCACAAGGGATCTTCACTGTGTGCAAGATCCCATAAAAAAGCCCCACCCGGCCTGCACCGAATGGGGCTTTGTCCCACCTACCCCGCCTTACGCGACGTTCATGGTCTTGTGCGTCTCAATCAACTGCGCAACCACCCCCGGGTCGGCCAGGGTGGAGATATCCCCCAGCCCGTCATATTCAGCCGTGGCAATCTTGCGCAGAATGCGCCGCATGATTTTCCCCGAGCGCGTCTTCGGCAAGCCCGGCGCCCACTGGATCACGTCCGGCGAAGCAATCGGGCCGATCTCCTTGCGCACCCAGTTCTTCAACTCCAGGCGCAATTGCTCGCTGGGCTCTTCGCCGCCGATCAAGGTGACGTAGACATAAATGCCCTGCCCCTTGATGTCATGCGGCACCCCCACCACCGCCGCTTCCGCGACTTTCGGGTGGGCGACCATGGCGCTTTCGATCTCGGCGGTGCCCATGCGGTGGCCGGACACGTTGAGCACGTCGTCTACACGCCCGGTGATCCAGTAGTAACCGTCCTCGTCACGTCGCGCACCGTCACCGGTGAAGTACATGCCACGGAAAGTCTTGAAGTAGGTGTCGACGAAACGATCATGGTCGCCGTACAGCGTACGCGCCTGGCCCGGCCACGAATCGAGGATCACCAGGTTGCCTTCAGCCGCACCTTCGATCAGGTTGCCCAGGTTGTCCACCAACGCCGGTACCACACCAAAGAACGGACGCGCGGCCGAACCCGGCTTGAGCGCATGGGCGCCCGGCAACGGGCTCATCATGTTGCCGCCGGTTTCGGTCTGCCACCAGGTGTCGACAATCGGGCAACGGGATTGGCCGACGTTCTTGTAGTACCAGTCCCAGGCTTCCGGGTTGATCGGCTCGCCCACTGAACCCAGCAGGCGCAGGCTGCTGCCGTCGGCGCCTTCGCAGGCGGCGGTGCCCGACGCCATCATCGCGCGGATCGCGGTCGGCGCGGTGTAGAGGACGTTGACCTTGTGCTTGTCGACGATCTTCGCCACCCGCGTGATATCCGGGTAGTTCGGCACACCTTCGAACAGCAGCGTGGTCGCGCCGTTAGCCAGCGGGCCGTAGACGATGTAAGTGTGGCCAGTGACCCAGCCGACGTCGGCGGTGCACCAGTAGATTTCGCCCGGGCGGTAGTCGAACACGCGCTCATGGGTCAGGGCTGCATACAGCAGATAGCCGCCGGTGGTGTGCTGCACGCCCTTGGGCTTGCCGGTGGAGCCGGAGGTGTAGAGGATGAACAGCGCTTCTTCGGCGCCCATCTCCTTGGGCGCACACACGGTGCCCGCCACTTTCATCAGGTCTTCGTACCAGATGTCGCGATGCTGGTTCCACTTGATCGCGCCATTGGTGCGCTTGCACACGATGACCTTCTGGATGCTGCTGGTTTCCGGGTTGGTCAGGGCGTCATCGACGTTGGCCTTGAGCGGAATCTTCTTACCCGCGCGAATGCCTTCGTCAGCCGTGATAACGACCTTCGACTTACAGTCGATGATGCGACCGGCCAGGGCTTCCGGCGAGAAACCACCGAACACCACCGAGTGAATCGCCCCGATGCGGGTACAGGCCAGCATGGCGACCACGGCTTCGGGGATCATCGGCATATAGATAGTCACCACATCGCCGCGGTGCACATCCTGGCCGCGCAGGGCGTTGGCGAACTTGCAGACTTGTTCATGCAGTTCGCGGTAGGTGATGTTGCGGCTCTCGGCAGGGTCATCGCCCTCCCAGATGATCGCGATCTGGTCGCCGCGCTCGGCGAGGTGGCGGTCCAGGCAGTTGTAGGAAACGTTCAAGGTGCCATCGGCAAACCACTTGATGTCTACATGGTGATCGTCGAACGACGTCTGCTTCACCGTGGTGAAAGGCTTGATCCAGTCGAGACGCTTGGCTTGCTCGCGCCAGAAACCATCGGGATTGACCACCGACTGCTGGTACATCGCCTTGTAGGTCGCCTCGTCGGTCAGCGTGTTGGCTGCTACTTCGGGACGAACGGGGTACAGGGAAGCCGCACTCATCTTTCTTACCTCGGTGACAATAGTTGTTGTTGTATGGCCCCTGTTGTAGCCGGGGTAGGCCTATAGAACCATTCGACGATGGTAGTAACAAGACCCTACAAATTGCCCAGCTATGCCGGTATCCCGCTCTGGCCCGCGTCCTGTGGCGCTTGGCGGCCTGCTGAAAAAACCTCCATCGAGGGATTGTTACAAAAACCGTCAAAAGTGTTTATCAAAACCACGGGTATATGAATATAACTCGGGCGCCTAAAATCAACTCCGCCAACCAAGGCACTGTGATTAACACCGTAACAGCCCCCACGAAGGCAACGTTAATCCGAACTTCCCAACTTTCAAGTGACACACGTGGCCTCACAAGGGCCCCGTGACCCCTTTCGCCCTGAAGAAGGTAAGTAGAGAAATGAAAGCTTTAGTAGTATTAGCCCTCAGCAGCCTGTGCGCCACCGCCGCCCTGGCCGACGAAGCCCCGACGGAGCTGGCTGGCGGCAACGCGCCGATTGTCGAGGACTACACCTACAGCACCCACCTGGACGTCGCCAAAGTAGTGTCCATGAGTGACATTCCACAAGTGTGTGAAGTAGTACCGGTGAAGATGGAATATGAAGACTCGCAAGGTCAGCGTCATATTCTTAATTATCATGTGATGGGGAATGGTTGCTCTAACGGATAATAACTTCGTTATTTAGCTTTAACCCGGATCTTGGTCGCCGCAGGAAATCGTTCTTGCGGCCAAGAACCCACCTCGAATGCACCACAGATCAAATGTGGGAGCGGGCTTGCTCGCGAAGACGATAGATGCTGCACCACTGCAATCCGCTCTAAGCGCCCGAATTGGGCTTCACACGCTCAATGACATCTTTCCTTTCTTGCAAAAAAACCTCATCCACCTTAGGCAAATCGACCAGCGACAACCAACTGGGCCTGACTGGCCTCAGAATAATTGTGTCCCCCTCCCTGAGAATTTCCAGCTCATCCACCCCGTCGTAAGTCATATCCGCTGGCAAATGGATCGTCTGACCCTCTCCACTCCCAATGATCGAAACAGTGCGCATAACAAGTTGCCTCCCCAACGTAGCTGACTGCTGCAATTTAAGGGAGCTCCTCGTCGCAGAGCAACGCAAATGCCCACAACCTGATCACCTCTTCCCCCCTCGGTAAAATACCGACACCTCCCGTCAAAAACTTCCTACCCACCAACCCCCCGTAATCCCTCACTCTGGCCTAAATATCCACCTTTTTGTCCGCCCACCGGGACAATCCGCCACAACACAAACCCGTTTTTTTCCCTATAATGCGCGGGTAAATCGGGCCTGCAATATCCCTTTACACAGGGATGAAGAGCCAGACCTGAGGCCTCCGCTGGAGCCTGCACCTACCGCTCCGCACCTCAAGCCTCATGCAGTACCCGTTACGCAATTTCCGTTTATTTGCCTGCGCGAGCTGCTGCAACAAACGATTCCTTAAGATCCACCGCGGCCTCAGGGCCGTGTGAACACCCCACTATCCGGTTTCACACGGGCACCTTTGAGCCCTCACGCAGGAGACGACACGTCATGCTGAGCTGGGACGAATTCGACAAAGAAGAAGAAGGCGAAGTAGCCACCAAGGGCGCCAACGCCGGCCACGCCACCGAAGCCAACATGGACCGCCTCGACGGAGCCGGCGCTGCTGCCGCCGTCGAAGCCCGCGCCGTCACCGCCAATGACTCCGCCGCCATCGCACGCGCCAAGGCCGAACTGGACAAACTCGACGTCGCCGAAGGCCTCGCCGAACTCGAAGGCGCCTCCGCCCGCGTCGCCGTCGACGAAAAGCGCATGATCAACTGCCGCGCCGACCTCAACCAACTCGTGCCCTTCAAGTACGACTGGGCCTGGCAGAAATACCTCGACGGCTGCGCCAACCACTGGATGCCGCAGGAGGTCAACATGACCGCCGACATCGCCCTGTGGAAAAACCCCGAAGGCCTGACCGACGACGAACGTCGCATCGTCATGCGCAACCTCGGCTTCTTCTCCACCGCCGACTCCCTGGTGGCCAACAACCTGGTGCTGGCCGTGTACCGCCTGATCACCAACCCCGAGTGCCGCCAGTACATCCTGCGCCAGGCCTTCGAAGAAGCGATCCACACCCACGCCTACCAGTACTGCATCGAATCGCTGGCCATGGATGAAGGCGAGATCTTCAACATGTACCACGAGATCCCATCGGTCGCTAAAAAAGCCGCCTGGGGCCTGAAGTACACCCGCTCGATCTCCGATCCGAAGTTCGAAACCGGCACCGTCGACACCGACAAAGAGCTGCTGCGCAACCTGGTCGCCTACTACTGCGTGCTGGAAGGCATCTTCTTCTATTGCGGCTTCACCCAGATCCTGTCCATGGGCCGCCGCAACAAAATGACCGGCGTGGCCGAACAGTTCCAGTACATCCTGCGCGATGAGTCGATGCACCTGAACTTCGGGATCGATGTGATCAACCAGATCAAAATCGAAAACCCGCATTTGTGGGATGCCGAGATGAAGGAAGAAGCGACCCAGATGAT
>NZ_CVTX01000058.1:0-26030 GCF_900005715.1 Pseudomonas sp. 34 E 7 | reverse complement strand
TTCCCCATGTGAGAGTAGGTCATCGTCAAGATTAAATTCCAGAACCCCTGTTTGCTAACGCAAACAGGGGTTTTGTTTTGGGCGCTCGAAAAGCCTGCGCATCGAACAGGCTCACCCTCTATGGATCGCTCTATTCAGGGCTTTTATCGCAGATATCCAAACACCAGTCGAACCTTGCACCTGATCCAGGTTCACAGGTGGTGCGCGGTATATTTATCTGCCCGCTATGTACCTTTCAGCCACGCAGTCAGCGTCTGAGCTTAAGCAAAATAATCCCTGGAAAAGGCTAATGCCGCCTGTCCGGACCCGACCAACGCGGACTATCATGCGATAGCCCTGTCCCCTCACTGCAAGGAGCCGCTCGGAACGCCGATGCGCCAGATCTGGAAATCTTTTCGAGCCCTTTATTTCGCCTCCTTGATGATGCTGATCGGCTCCGGCCTGCTCAGTACTTATTTAGCCTTGCGACTGGCGGCTGACCATGTCGACAGCCTGTGGGTGGGTGCGTTGATGGCGGCCAACTACTTTGGCCTGGTGCTGGGCGGCAAGATCGGGCACCGCTTGATCGCTCGTGTCGGGCATATACGCGCCTACGCGACCTGCGCCGGGATCGTCGGCGCGGCTGTGCTGGGGCACGGTTTGATCGATTGGCTGCCTGCCTGGATCGTCCTGCGGGTGATCGTGGGCCTGGGGATGATGTGCCAGTACATGGTCATTGAAAGCTGGCTCAATGAGCAGGCGGAGGCCAAGCAGCGTGGCGTAGTGTTCAGCGGCTATATGATCGCTTCCTACCTCGGTCTCGTACTGGGCCAGCTGATACTGGTCATGCATCCCCATCTGGGGCTTGAACTGCTGATGCTGGTCGCGCTGTGCTTTGCCCTGTGCCTGGTGCCGGTGGCCATGACCCGACGTATTCACCCCGCACCGCTGCATCCGGCGCCGATGGAGCCGCGTTTCTTTATCAAGCGCGTGCCACAGTCCCTCAGCACGGTGCTGGGGGCTGGACTGATCGTGGGCTCGTTCTATGGCCTGGCGCCGCTCTATGCCTCCCAGCAGGGGTTGACGACCGAGCAAGTCGGCCTGTTCATGGGCTCCTGCATTTTTGCGGGACTGCTCGTGCAGTGGCCGCTGGGCTGGTTGTCCGACCGCTATGACCGCGCGCTGCTGATCCGCTGCTTTGCCTTGTGTCTGGCAGTGGCGGCATTGCCCTTGGCGATCATGACTCAGGTTCCGTTGGAAGTGCTGTTCGTAGCGGGCTTCTTTTGTTCACTTGTGCAGTTTTGTCTGTACCCGTTGGCCGTGGCTTTTTCCAACGACCACGTAGAAGGTGATCGCCGGGTCTCGCTGACGGCCATGTTGCTGGTGACTTACGGAGTGGGCGCCAGTATCGGCCCGCTTCTGGCAGGTGTGGTGATGAAGCTGTTCGGCAGCCAGATGCTGTACGCGTTTTTCAGCCTCTGCGCGTTGATCCTGGTATGGCGCATACGGCCGAAGGCGGTGACCAACTTGCATCAGGTAGACGATGCGCCGCTGCATCACGTGGCGATGCCTGACAGTATGTCCAGCTCGCCGTTGGTGGCAGCCCTTGACCCGCGGGTAGATGAACAGGTGGTGCAAGAGCAGATGCAGGCCACTGTTCCTGAACCGGACCCAGAACCTGTCGTCGACGAGCCGGCTGTCGAGGTAGCGCCTGAGTCGACAGACTCGGAAGACCATCCCCACGACTTGAGCAGAGCGCGCCCCTGAACGGAAAACGGGCAGACCCTATCAGGATCTGCCCGTTTTCACTTCAGCGTTCGAGGCTTAAAAGTCGTCGTCCTTGTCGAAGCGTCGAGCTTCACGCTGCAGCTGATACACAAAGCGTTCTACCTGGCGCTGCACCAAACCGCTCATGTTATGAAAGCGCACGCCGGCAAACGTGGTGTTGATCCTGTCTTCGAAATGCAGGTAACGCAACTCGACAGCGGTAGTCATGTTGCCGAATGGCAGCGCGGCGATGAAGCGGTCGTAGACCTGCCCCAGTTGCAGGCGTTCGGCGATGTCGCCTTCAAAGCGCAATTTGCATCCAGTGGCGGAAATGTCCAGCAACTTGCCGTTGACCGGAGCCTTGAGCTTTTCGCCGCCCAATTCGATATTGACCAACTGCGCCAATTTCAGTGCCGCGCGAAATGCATTGCGACGCTGATGATAGACCACCTCACCGGGCATGCTGCCACTGTAGATACGGTGACCATCCTTCTCGCTGATGCTCAGCGTGCCGTTACTCTCCCAGGCGACCCGGACACCGTCATGAAAACCTTCGACGCGGAAGGGTTCGCCATTTTCGAGGTGACGTTCACCGTCACGCGGAATCATTTCGTCCAGCACCAGCGTCTTGCTGTCCCGGTCGATGTCCACAAGGTAGCTTTGGAAGCGTTGGCTGCGTTCGTGGAAAGTGATGATCAATGGATCATGGCTTTCCTGGAGCATCCGCAGCGTGCTGGCGATTTCCAAAGGTGTGGTAAGAACCTTGGGTGGCTGCGGTGCATCTTCCGCATTAAGGGCGTTGAACACGGTTGTTCCATCTCCAGGAAAATACGACTACACGCAAGAACCGGCATTTTGCCAGTATGTAGCGCACCTTGGATAGGCCGCGCTTTGAACCGCTGTCAGGCTTGGCTGCGGGTGCTTGGCTTGACCAGGCGTGAAGTGGACCCCTGGGCGTTATACAGGGCCGGGGGCTCGCCGCCGTGAAGAATACGTAACTGATTGGCCGTGGTGGCTTGCTGTAGCTGAATCGACTGGCCGTTGAGCAGATTGGCTTCCTGGCACTGGGTGAGCAGGTGATTGAGCGCTTTGCTTTGCGTCAGCAACTGATCGCCGACCGAGGAATGGCTTGCCAACTGTGCCAGGCCGTCGTGATCGGCGGGCAGGCCCAGGCTGTTGAGGATCTCGCTGCGCTTCGTGCCGTGCTGTTCGAGCAGCACAATCAGCGATTGTTTGCGCGCGAGTATTTCTTCGAGCAAAGGCATATCCCGGCCATACAGGGCCAGGGACTCTTCTTTTAGCAGCTCGAGCAGTTGTTGCGTCGGCGCCAGATCATCAATGATCAGTTGAAGCAAATGTTCGTCGTGGTGCATGGCTGGCCTTGGGTTTTAAGCGTCCAGAAGCCCAGCGCAGGCCTTTGCCTAGCGCTCGGCTTCGAAGTTAAGCAGCTTGCTGGCTACACGGTTGCTGTCGACTGTGTAACTGCCATCGGCGATAGCCTGTTTCAACTCGGCCACGCGGGCTTTATTGACAACCGGTTGATCGCGCAGCGAGTCAGTGACCTTCTGCAACTGCTGAGCCTCATTACTCAGGTGAACCGACTCCCCACTCTGGCTCGCACTCGCCTGCTCTGCCTTGGCCGGCAGGGGCTGGGACTTGGCTTCTACGTTTTCCTTGCCGGCAGTACGCGTAGTGCCTGACGTCGTCGGGGTGTTATTTAAACGGCTGAAATCAATGACCATGATCAAAAAACCTCTGGGTATTTGGACGCTTGCCATGTTTTCGGCAATACCCGGACAAACTTTAGGCGCGAATGACAATAAATCTCCGCACGGAGCACTCTATGCACAGTGTAGGAAAACCTGGCGCCCCGTACCAGTCATCTATAACGCCACCTCGACTTGGCCCGGAGCTGTCACTCGCGCCTTGATCACGCGGTTGGAGTTGAGGTTCTTGACGCGAATCTGTTCGCTCATGCCACCGTTGGACAGCGCTTCCCCCGGCATTTTTACGTTCAACCCGCCGCTGCTGGCGGAAATCACGACCTGGTCACCTTTACGAATGACTTCAGCCTGCTCCAGGTGAACCAGGGTAATCACTTGGTCGGTGACCACTGGTCGGGTGAGGCGCTGCCCGATCGCCTGGTCCAGGGAGGTCAGGTAACCCTGGTTGATCAGGCTGATATCCCGTTCACGCAGTGCAACGTCGTCATCGCCAATGATGCCGGTGCGCTTCAACGGCCGTGCCACCACGACGACGTCGCGGAACAATTTGACTTGAGCCGGTACAAACACCGTCCAGGGTGAGGCGCCTTCACAGCGTACTTTTACGGTGACACGGCCAATGGGCTGGGCCGGGCTTTCCAGGGTGGCTGTCAATTCCTTGTCACACATCGGCATGCGCAGGCGCGGGTCCAACTGATTGACCTGGATCTCATAGCGCCCCGGTGTCTGGGTGGTCTCCAGATAATCTTCTACAGTGTATTCAAGAAAGCCCTGGGTGACGCCGATAAGGAGATCAGGCAGGGTGACGTTGTCGGCGCGAGCGGTGACGCCCACGCCCCAGACAAGCAGCGCCATCGCGGCGCAGAGCAATCTGCGATACTTTGGGCGGCAAGCGCGTCGGGAAACTGTCGTTTTAATATCCATAGCCAACCAAATAGCAAAGCTCGTGCCGTTTAGTGTTGGGTACGCATCGTACCTCTGGGATTTAGGAGTCTGGGCATGGCAGGTGTAATGGATTCAGTAAACCAGCGCACACAGCTGGTAGGGCAGAATCGCCTGGAGTTGTTGCTTTTTCGCCTGGACGGCAAGCAGCTGTACGGGATCAACGTGTTTAAAGTGCGCGAAGTGCTGCAGTGTCCCAAGCTGACGATCATGCCCAAGTCCAGTCCGGTGGTGTGTGGCGTTGCCAATATACGTGGCGCGACCATCCCCATTCTTGACTTGGCAATGGCCACCGGGTCCTCTGGTTTGCAGGACCGCGAGAGCCCGTTCGTGATCATTACCGAGTACAACACCAAGACCCAGGGGTTTCTGGTGCGCTCGGTGGAACGTATCGTCAACATGAACTGGGAAGAGATTCATCCGCCGCCCAAGGGCACCGGGCGCGATCATTACCTCACGGCGGTGACGCGGGTGGATAACCAGTTGGTCGAGATCATCGACGTGGAGAAAATCCTCGCCGAGGTCGCGCCCACCTCGGAAACGATTTCCGTCGGGGTCGTGGATGCCGAGACGGCGCACAAGGCGGTATCCCTGCGCGTGTTGACCGTGGATGACTCCTCTGTCGCGCGCAAGCAGGTCACGCGTTGCCTGCAAACCGTTGGCGTCGAGGTCGTAGCCCTTAATGATGGGCGCCAAGCCCTGGATTACCTGCGCAAGTTGGTGGACGAGGGCAAGAAGCCGGAAGAAGAGTTCCTGATGATGATTTCCGACATTGAAATGCCGGAAATGGACGGATACACCCTCACGGCTGAAATACGCAACGATCCACGCATGCAAAAATTGCACATCATCCTGCATACTTCGTTGTCGGGGGTATTCAATCAGGCCATGGTCAAGAAGGTCGGTGCAGATGACTTCCTGGCCAAATTCCGGCCTGATGACCTCGCATCCCGGGTAGTCGACCGGATCAAGGCAGCAGATCACGGCTAGGGGCATTTCTCCTGGCGGTCACACGATTTAAGAGGCGGTACCATTGTCTACGGGTAATTTGGATTTCGAACAGTTCCGGGTCTTCCTGGAAAAAGCCTGTGGCATATTGCTCGGTGAAAACAAGCAGTACCTGGTATCCAGCCGTCTCAACAAGCTGATGGAACAGCAGGGCATCAAATCCCTGGGTGAGCTGGTCCAGCGTATCCAGGGGCAGCCGCGCAGCGGGCTCAAGGAGATGGTGGTCGATGCCATGACCACCAACGAAACCTTATGGTTTCGCGATACCTACCCCTTTGAGGTGCTCAAGAACAAAGTGCTGCCCGAAGCCATCAAGGCCAGCCCGGGCCAGCGCCTGCGCATCTGGTCGGCGGCATGCTCCTCGGGACAGGAACCTTATTCGATCTCCATGACCATCGACGAGTTCGAGCGGACCAACATGGGCCAGTTGAAAGCCGGCGCGCAAATTGTGGCGACGGACCTCTCCGGCAGCATGCTCACCAACTGCAAGACCGGTGAGTACGACAGCCTGGCCCTGGGCCGAGGCCTGTCCCAGGAACGTTTGCAGCGCTATTTTGACCCGAAGGGGGCAGGGCGCTGGGCGATCAAGGCGCCGATCAAGAACCGCGTCGAGTTCCGCTCGTTCAACTTGCTCGACAGCTACGCCAGCCTGGGCAAGTTCGACATGGTGTTCTGTCGCAACGTGCTGATCTACTTCTCGGCCGAAGTGAAGAAGGACATCCTCTTGCGCATTCATGGCACGCTCAAGCGCGGCGGGTATCTATTCCTTGGCGCGTCGGAAGCCTTGAACGGCTTGCCGGATCACTACCAGATGGTGCAGTGCAGCCCGGGAATCATCTACCAGGCCAAATAACAACGTTTACCCGGTAAAAAATGTGGGAGGGGGCTTGCCCCCGATGGCGGTGGGTCAGTCAGCTATTCATGACATGACACACTGCTATCGGGGGCAAGCCCCCTCCCACATTTGTTTCGCGGCACTTTCAACGGTAGCGGCAATCCTTCCATTGCCGCTTTACTGGCGCCACGCGGAAAGCACTTGCCGCTTTTCTGGCATTGCCGCCGGCAATTTCTCTGCAAGCCCTTGATATACGGGGCTTGGTCACATTGGCATGCACCTTGCTATAACCCTGCTAACGAACAGCAGGTCAGCCTAAAGGTTTCCGCCATGAGCATCAGCTTCGATAAAGCGCTCGGTATCCACGAAAAAGCCCTGGGCTTCCGCGCCCAGCGTGCCGAAGTCCTGGCCAACAACATTGCCAACGCCGACACCCCGAACTACAAGGCTCGGGACCTGGACTTCTCCGCCGTGCTCGCCGCACAGCAGGACAAGACCAAAAACGGCGCCTTCGCCTTGAACATGACCAACAGCCGTCATATTGAAGCGCAAGGCCTGAGCAGTGGTGACGAGTCGCTGCTGTATCGCACGCCGATGCAGCCGTCGATCGACCAGAACACCGTTGATGCTCAACTGGAACAATCGAACTACGCCGAAAACTCGGTGAACTTCCAGGCCAGCTTCACCCTGCTCAACAGCAAATTCAAAGGGCTGATGTCAGCCCTGCGTGGAGAATAAGCCATGTCCCTGTCCAGTGTTTTCAATATTGCCGGCAGTGGCATGAGCGCGCAGACCACGCGTTTGAACACCGTCGCCAGTAACATCGCCAACGCCGAGACCGTGTCTTCGAGCATTGACCAGACTTACCGCGCCCGTCATCCGGTATTTGCCACCATGTTCCAGGGCGGCCAGGGCGGCGGCAGTGATTCGCTGTTCCAGAACCAGGATGCCGCCGGGCAAGGCGTGCAGGTACTGGGTGTGGTCGAGGACCAGAGCAACCTCGAAGCGCGTTACGAGCCCAATCATCCGGCAGCGAACGAAAAGGGTTATGTCTACTACCCCAACGTCAACGTGGTCGAGGAGATGGCCGACATGATTTCCGCCAGCCGTTCGTTCCAGACCAACGCGGAAATGATGAACACCGCCAAAACCATGATGCAGAAGGTCCTGACCCTGGGTCAGTGATAAGGGGCGCCAAATAATGGCCATCGTTGATACGTCGAACAACACGGCAGTCCAGGACCTGTTCAACTCCAAGGTCAAGGACGCTTCAAACAATGTAGCGAATGTTTCCAAGGCTGCCACCGGCAACCAGGCGTTGGGCAAGGATGCATTCCTGCAACTGCTGGTCACCCAGCTGAAAAACCAGAACCCGTTGTCGCCACAGGACAACGGTGCCTTCGTGGCGCAGTTGGCCCAGTTCAGCAGCCTGGAAGGCATCAACACCCTGAACGACTCGGTAAACAACATATCGAGCAACTTCAGCTCGTCGCAGGCGCTGCAGGCTTCGTCGCTGGTGGGACGTTCGATCATCACCCAGACCGACAAGGCACTGGTCGATACCAGCAAGAGCATGAACGGGTCGGTGGCGGTAACGGCGGCAACGGGCAACGTCTCGATCAAGATCACCGACAAGGACGGCAACGTGGTGCGCACCCTCGATATGGGCGCCCAGAGCGCGGGTTCGTCGGACTTCATCTGGGATGGCAAAAACGATAAGGGTGAGGTTGCCCCAGCCGGCACTTACACCTTCGCGGCCTCCGCCAAGAGCGACAAGGGCGACGCGGTTGCCCTGTCTACTTCACTGCCGGCAACGGTGACCAGCGTGACGCTGAGCAAGACTGGTGGCGAAATGCTGTTGAACCTTGCAGGCGGCATGGGCAGCGTCAAGCTGTCGCAAATTCAGACTATCGGTACATAGAGCCGGCTAACAACGGCAGAGGGAGAGAAACATGTCTTTTAATATCGGCCTTAGCGGCCTCTATGCGGCCAACAAACAACTGGACGTGACCGGCAACAACATTGCCAACGTGGCGACCACTGGTTTCAAGTCGTCCCGTGCAGAGTTCGCGGACATCTACGCGGCGTCCAAACTGGGCACCGGGAAGAACAGCATCGGCAATGGCGTGAACCTGGCGGCGGTGTCGCAGCAATTCACCCAGGGTGACGTGAATGGCAGCGGCGGCATCCTGGACATGGCGATCCAGGGCGGCGGTTTCTTCGTGCAGAAGGGCAGTGACGGTTCGCTGGAATACACCCGCAGCGGTGCGTTCCGTGCCGACAAAGACGGCTACATCACCAACAACAGCGGTACCTCGCGCCTGCAAGGCTACGCGGCGGATGATAACGGAAAAATCAACAAGGGCGGCCTGACCGACCTGCAACTGAACCTGACGAACCTGCCGCCCAAGGCCTCCACCAAAGTGGACTCCGCCAGTAACCTGAACTCCTCGGAGCCGGTGATCGATCAAACGGCCAAGCCATTCGATCCCACCAAGACCGATACCTTTACCACGCAATACAGCACCACCTTGTACGATTCCCAGGGCAACGCTCACCCGATGGTGCAGTACCTGGTGAAAACCGACGGCAACAAGTGGAATGCCTACACCCTGATCGACGGCCGCAACCCTGACGGTTCTTCCCCGACGGGCACCCCATCGACCCCACCTGTGGCGTCGACCCTGACCTTCGATGGCGCGGGCAAACTCACCAGTGTGGTGACCGGTGGTGTATCCGATAAGACCCTCACCGTTGCCGGTTGGGTCCCGGGCACGGTGACCAATGGTGTGTGGAAGGCCAACGGTGCGAATGCCAACCCGGGTGGGATTGCGGTCAACATGGCCAACATCACCCAGTACAACTCGGCCACCTACCGTAACCCTCCGGTGACCGATGGCTATGCCACCGGCCAGATCACCGGCCTGAAGATCGACGGCAGCGGCGTATTGTTCGCCACTTTCAGCAACCAGCAGAGCAAGGCTATCGGCCAGATCTCGCTGGCCAGCTTCAACAACGAACAAGGCCTGCAACCCGCCGGCAGCACCACCTGGAAAGAAACCTTCGCGTCGGGCCAACCGGGTTATGACACCCCGCAATCCGGCACCCTGGGCTCGATCGTGGCCAACTCCCTGGAGAACTCCAACGTCAACCTGACCAATGAGTTGGTGGACCTGATCAAGGCCCAGAGCAACTACCAGGCGAACGCCAAGACCATCTCCACCCAGAGCACCATCATGCAGACCATCATTCAGATGACGTGATGCGCCGGCGCTCCACAGGAAGCCCCTCGTAAGAGGGGCTTTTTTGTGCCCGTAGGAAAAGTGTCGGCGACATATAGGGTTACGCGCAGACATGCGCCGCACGGAACGCGGCATGCCCGCCTTGCCACTGATCTGATCATAGCCGAGAGGCTCAGCCATCATAGGGGGCGGGGATATGTGGGGGACAGGTGTTTTCGCAGCCGATAGCAAGCGCGCAGGACCGCTACATGTCAGGGTTGCGGATCAGTCGAAACCGGTAGCGCCTGACGCCGACAAGGCAACGGTTAAAACCCTGCTTAACCAACTGTTTGAGGCGCAGCAGTCGGGCAAGACGCAGACAGTTCAGGACACGCGCGACAAGTTGAATGCGCTGCGTGAGAAGTTGGGGGACGAGACATTCAAGGCGATTCTCAAGCAGCTCAAGAGCGATGTCAGTGAAGCCTGGTGGGCTTGGTTGAAGGCGCTCTTTCCAGAATTGTTTGCGGATGAAGACGGCCCCTCTCCCGCTCCTTCTCCTACGCCGCCAGGTGGTGGTGGCGGCGTGAATCGAGCGGATTTTGGCCCTCGTGACTCGATGAGCGACTTGCCGATCACCAGCGGCGCTAGCCATTTTGACTATAGAGTAGATAACAGCAATCCTGGTGTTGCACCCAAAAATATCTGGAGTGGCTTCAGCCAAGGCTTCACCGGAAATTGCGTCACCGTTTCAGCAATAAAGGCTGCAATGCAGCAGTTCGGCCAAAAACCTACCGATGTGTTTAAAAATGTAGCGGAGGCGGGTAATGGTTGGGATGTGGTGATGCGAGATGGTGTGCAGGTCCATGTATCCAAAGACGAACTGAAGCAGGCCGCCCGTTTCGCTAATTTCAGAGGCGATGATGCCTCGATGATGACTGATGCGAACTTCATGTATGCCGCAAGTGCCAAGCGGGCGCAGAAGGAAGGGAATGACGGGAAGACCAACCTCAGCTTTTATGAAGCAATGCGCACTCTCAACGATGGAGAGGTGGCTCGTGAAGGTCTGGATCGTTTAGGGCTGCGTGGGCTATATCGGCAAGGTACTCATGCTGATTTCGCCAATGGAAAAATAGGTACTGTGGAATATAAAAGCCATTCCATGGCAGTTATCGGTAATCGGGTCGAGCTATGGGGAAAGCGCGGAGGGGTTCCGG
Source organism: Pseudomonas sp. 34 E 7 (assembly GCF_900005715.1). NCBI lineage: Bacteria > Pseudomonadati > Pseudomonadota > Gammaproteobacteria > Pseudomonadales > Pseudomonadaceae > Pseudomonas > Pseudomonas sp. 34 E 7. The sequence goes on along the minus strand of NZ_CVTX01000058.1, from coordinate 15,340 downwards.
AGCCTGGCATAGTCAGTGTATTTATATAAGCAGTCAAAAGAAAAACCCCGGTAAATCCATTTAAAGCCTGGAGTTACCGGGGTTTTTCATTTGCCTTTAGCCGCTAGCAAGCTCTGCGGCCTATTGGCAAGCCTCACAATCCGGCTCATCAATCGCACACGCCTTCGGCACTGGCGCAGGTCCAGCTGGCGCGGCGAGAACCGAGTCATCACCATGGTTGCCGCTGGAAACGGCGTTCAGCTTGCCAGTGTTGATGGTCGACTTCTCGGTGCTGGTCGCGGCCAGGGCACGGAGGTAGTAAGTGGTTTTCAGGCCACGGTACCACGCCATGCGGTAGGTCACGTCGAGCTTCTTGCCCGAAGCACCGGCGATGTAGAGGTTCAGGGACTGCGCCTGGTCGATCCACTTCTGACGACGGCTGGCGGCGTCAACGATCCACTTGGTGTCCACTTCGAACGCGGTTGCGTAGAGCTCTTTGAGTTCCTGCGGGATGCGCTCGATCTGTTGCACGGAACCATCGTAGTACTTCAGGTCGTTGATCATCACCGAGTCCCACAGGCCACGGGCTTTCAGGTCGCGGACCAGGTACGGGTTGATCACGGTGAACTCGCCCGACAGGTTCGATTTCACATACAGGTTCTGGTAGGTCGGTTCGATCGACTGCGACACGCCGGTAATGTTGGCGATGGTTGCGGTCGGTGCGATGGCCATGATGTTGGAGTTACGAATGCCTTTCTGCACACGGGCACGTACCGGCGCCCAGTCCAGGGATTCGTTCAGGTCAACGTCGATGTACTTCTGGCCACGCTGCTCGATCAGGATCTGTTGCGAGTCCAGCGGCAGGATGCCCTTGGACCACAACGAACCCTGGAACGTCTCATAGGCGCCGCGCTCGTCGGCCAGGTCGCAGGAAGCCTGGATAGCGTAGTAGCTGACCGCCTCCATGGACTTGTCGGCGAACTCGACGGCAGCATCGGAACCGTAAGGAATGTGCTGCAGGTACAAGGCGTCCTGGAAGCCCATGATGCCCAGGCCGACCGGACGGTGCTTGAAGTTGGAGTTCTGCGCCTGTGGCACCGAGTAGTAGTTGATGTCGATAACGTTATCGAGCATGCGTACGGCGGTGTTGACGGTGCGTTCCAGCTTGGCGGTGTCCAGCTTGCCGTTGACGATATGGTTCGGCAGGTTGATCGAGCCCAGGTTGCAGACGGCGATCTCGTCCTTGTTGGTGTTCAAGGTGATCTCGGTGCACAGGTTCGAGCTGTGGACCACGCCCACGTGCTGCTGCGGGCTGCGCAGGTTGCACGGGTCCTTGAAGGTCAGCCATGGGTGGCCGGTTTCGAACAGCATCGACAGCATCTTGCGCCACAGGTCTTTGGCCTGGATGGTCTTGAACAGCTTGATTTTGCCAGGGTACTGGGCCAGGGCTTCGTAGTACTCGTAACGCTCCTCGAAGGCCTTGCCGGTCAGGTCGTGCAGGTCCGGCACTTCGGACGGCGAGAACAGGGTCCACTGGCCGTCATCGAAGACACGCTTCATGAACAGGTCAGGGATCCAGTTGGCGGTGTTCATGTCGTGGGTACGACGACGATCATCACCGGTGTTCTTGCGCAGCTCGATGAATTCTTCAATGTCCATGTGCCAGGTTTCCAGGTAGGCACATACAGCGCCTTTGCGCTTGCCACCCTGGTTCACGGCAACGGCGGTGTCGTTCACCACTTTAAGGAACGGCACGACGCCCTGGGATTTACCATTGGTGCCCTTGATGTACGAACCCAGTGCACGCACCGGGGTCCAGTCATTGCCCAGGCCGCCGGCGAATTTGGACAACATGGCGTTGTCGTGGATCGCGTGGTAGATGCCCGACAGGTCATCCGGCACGGTGGTCAGGTAGCAGCTCGACAGCTGTGGACGCAGGGTGCCGGCGTTGAACAGGGTCGGGGTCGACGACATGTAGTCGAAGGACGACAACAGGTTGTAGAACTCGATCGCACGGTCTTCCTTGTGCTTCTCTTCGATCGCCAGGCCCATGGCCACACGCATGAAGAACACTTGCGGCAGTTCGAAGCGGATCCCGTCCTTGTGGATGAAGTAACGGTCGTACAGGGTTTGCAGGCCCAGGTAGGTGAACTGCTGGTCGCGCTCGTGGTTGATCGCCTTGCCGAGTTTTTCCAGGTCGAAGGTGGCCAGGATCGGGTTGAGCAATTCGAATTCGATACCCTTGGCGATGTAGGCCGGCAGGGCCTTGGCGTACAGGTCGGCCATCTCGTGGTGGGTGGCGCTGTCGGCGACACCGAGGAAGCCCAGGCCTTCGGCGCGCAGGGTGTCCATCAGCAGGCGCGCGGTCACGAACGAGTAGTTCGGCTCGCGTTCAACCAGGGTACGGGCGGTCATCACCAGGGCGGTGTTGACGTCGGTCAGGGCCACGCCGTCGTACAGGTTCTTCAGGGTTTCGCGCTGGATCAGGTCACCGTCGACTTCTTCCAGGCCTTCGCAGGCCTCGGTGATGATGGTGTTCAGGCGGCCCAGGTCCAGTGGCGCAAAGCTGCCATCGGCCAGGGTGATGCGGATCGACGGGTGCGCTTGCACGGCGTCGGCGGATGGCGCGTGTACGGCACGTTCCTTGGCGCGCGAATCGCGGTAGATCACGTAGTCACGGGCAACTTTCTGCTCGCCGGCACGCATCAGGGCCAGTTCGACCTGGTCCTGGATTTCTTCGATGTGGATGGTGCCGCCCGATGGCATGCGACGCTTGAAGGTCGCGGTGACCTGTTCGGTCAGGCGGGCAACGGTGTCGTGGATGCGCGACGAAGCAGCAGCGGTGCCGCCTTCAACTGCAAGAAACGCTTTGGTGATGGCGACGGTGATTTTGTCATCGGTGTAAGGAACGACAGTGCCGTTACGCTTGATCACGCGCAATTGGCCAGGTGCGGTGGCGGACAGATCCATATTCGAATCGGCGGCCTGCGGCACGGAGCCCTGCGGGTTCTCGCGAGTTGTGTCGGTTTGCATGGGGGGTTGTCTCCACGTTCTATATTTGATTGCGAGTGCCAGGCTTTCCTGCAACACCCGTACCGTTTTCCATATCTTTGGATGAAAAACAGCTGCCATCCGCGTGAGCGGTTTGGTCTACTGAAAATCGGTTGGTTCCACGCTGCGCCAGCAATAAAGCGCTTGAATTTCGAGCCGCTTATGTGGTTGGACGCTTTCTGCCAAAACCCTACATGTAGGGTCTCTTGAAGTGCCGAGGTACAAGATAATGCGTTTTACAGGTGTTAGCAACGCACTAACCTGTGGATAACACTGTGAGTAAAATGTGTAAGAAAGGTTGAAGGGGCGTGTAGGCCGCATTACTGCTGGATTGCGCCGTTTGTCATTAAATGTTTCGAAGCTAAAACAAGCTGGCGGTTTTCGAAGGGCGCGAACCCTACCACAAAAAAACGCCATGGCCGAATCGATTTCCCGACTTGTGCTTATGGGTTGGCCCATGGCTACAATCGCCCCTCGTTATGCCCTCAATACATGACAAACAGGCTGTGCCTGGATCGCGTCGGCCGGAAGAATTTCCTATAACAATGAGGACAACCCATGGGACAGGATCCCTGGCAGGTATTGATCGTCGAGGATGACGAACGCTTGGCCGAGCTGACCCGCGAATACCTGGAGAGCAACGGCCTGCGCGTGTCGGTGGAGAACGACGGCGCCCTGGCGGCGGCGCGCATTATCGCCGAGCAGCCTGACCTGGTGATCCTCGACCTGATGCTGCCCGGCGAAGACGGCCTCAGCATCTGCCGCAAGGTGCGCGGGGGCTATGACGGCGTCATCCTGATGCTCACTGCGCGCACCGACGACATGGACCAGGTGCAGGGCCTGGACATGGGCGCCGATGACTATGTGTGTAAACCCGTGCGTCCGCGCCTGTTGCTGGCGCGTATCCACGCCCTGCTGCGGCGCAGCGAACCGGCGCCGGCGGTTGCGGTGGAGCACCAGCGACGCCTGCAATTCGGCCCGTTGGTGGTGGACAACGCCTTGCGCGAGGCCTGGCTGCACCAGGGCGGCATCGAACTGACCAGTGCCGAGTTCGATCTGCTGTGGCTGTTGGTGGCCAACGCCGGGCGCATTCTGTCGCGCGAAGAAATTTTCATCGCCCTGCGCGGCGTCGGTTACGACGGCCAGGATCGTTCTATTGATGTGCGCATTTCACGTATTCGCCCCAAGATCGGCGATGACCCGATCCACCCGCGCCTGATCAAGACCATCCGCAGCAAAGGCTACCTGTTCGTGCCCGAAGCCGCTGCCGACATGCCGCTGTGAACTCGATCTTCCTGCGCATCTACGGCGGCATGTGCGCCGCGCTGATCCTGGTCGCGCTGCTGGGAGTGCTGGCCCTGCACTTGCTCAACGATGTGCGCAGCGACCAATACCGCGAGCGCCTGGCCCATGGCACGTTCGCGTTGATGGGCGACAATCTGCGGCCCATGAGCGCCATCGAGCGTCAGCGCGCATTGGCGGTGTGGGAGCGATTGCTGGGCATTCCGTTGCAGTTGCGCACCTTCGCCGACGCGCAGCTGGACATGAGCCAGCGCAAGCGGCTGCAACGTGGCCAGGTCCTGGTGGAGCAGACGGGGCCCCATGCTGCGCGGGTACTGCGTCTGGTCAGCGAACAGGAGCAATGGGTGCTCACCGGCGAAGTGCAGCAGATCAGCGAGCAATTGGCCCGCGCCACTATCTACCTGCTGGCCGACGAACTGGTGCGGTTTCCGGTGGCCGAGCAGCCGCAACGTCTGGCTGACCTCAAGCAGGCCAAGGGCTTTGGTTTCGAGATGCACCTGATGACCCTCGACCAGGCCGATATGGACGAGGACCAGCGTCGACGCGTGGCCGAGGGCGATACGGTGATGGCCCTGGGCAAGGGCGGTGATTCGATCCGTGTGTTTGCCGGCATGGTCGGCACGCCGTGGGTGCTGGAGATCGGCCCGCTGTATCAAATGAACCCGTACCCGGCGCAATGGCTGATCCTGATCGCGCTGATCGGCCTGACCCTGATCGGTCTGATCGTCTACCTGTTGGTGCGTCAGCTCGAGCGCCGGCTCAAGGGGCTGGAGGCGGCGGCCACGCGCATCGCCAAGGGCAACCTGGAGGTTCGCGTACCGGCGCGAGGCGTCGACTCGGTGGGGCGGTTGGCGGCGGCGTTCAACGGCATGGCCGAGCACTTGCAGCAATTGCTGGCGATTCAGCGTGAACTGGTGCGTGCAGTGTCCCACGAGCTGCGCACGCCCGTGGCGCGCCTGCGCTTCGGCCTGGAGATGCTGGGCGACGCCACCACCGCCGAGGCCCGGCGCAAATACCTGGAGGGCATGGACGGCGATATCCAGGACCTCGATGGCCTGGTCGATGAGATGCTCACTTATGCGCGCCTGGAACAGGGCGCGCCGGCGTTGGACTTCCAGCGCGTCGACCTCGATGCGTTGCTCGACCAGGTGATCGGCGAATTGTCGCCACTGCGCCCGCAGGTCAGCGTCACCCGCGGGATGTGCTCTTCATCGGCGCATCGGCAGGACGCCTGGGTCGATGCCGAGCCCCGCTACCTGCATCGCGCGCTGCAGAACCTGGTCAGCAATGCCATGCGCCACGCCAAGGGCCAGGTGCTGATCAGCTATCAGGTCGGGCAGGTGCGGTGCCGTATCGACGTGGAAGACGATGGCCCCGGCATACCGGAAAGTGCCTGGGAACGTGTGTTCACCCCGTTCCTGCGCCTGGACGACAGCCGCACCCGCGCTTCGGGCGGGCACGGCCTGGGCCTGTCGATCGTGCGGCGGATTATCTATTGGCATGGCGGGCGGGCGTTGATCAGCAAGAGCAACAACCTGGGCGGGGCGTGTTTCAGTCTGAGTTGGCCCAGAGAACAGGGAAAACCCTGACACCGCCATCGGGGGCAAGCCCCCTCCCACATTTGGAATGCATTCCCCTGTGGGAGGGGGCTTGCCCCCGATAGCGGTCTATCAGGCGCCAACCGCCACCAGACTCAACAACTGCTCCCCCTCCACCCCAAATTGCCCCTCCAATTCCTTGCCATGGCACCACTCACTGGACAGGTCCGTGAGCAACCGCAACCGCACATGCCCGGCCTGCGACCACTCCACCACCTCGGCATGCTCAAAATAAAAGCGCTTGTGCACGAGCGGGTAGAGCGCCTTGAACAGACTCTCCTTGACCGAAAACGTCAGCGTCACCAGCAGGGCGACCTGCTCGCGCGGCAGGCTGGCCATTCGTTGCATTTCATCGGGGGTAAGTATCTCGCCCGCCAGGCGTTGCGCCCGTTCCAGCGTCAGCAGGTTCTCCAGGTCCATTCCCAGCCCGCGCCACTGCGCCTTGTGCGCGACGATCGCCGCGGCGTGCCCGGTGCTGTGGGTGATGGAGCCGCTGATGTGCCCTGGCCAGATCGGCGCGCGGTCTTCGCCGATGGCCGGCACGCAGTCGAGGTTATCGAGTCGCCGCAGCGCTTCGCGGGCGCACAGACGGCCGGCGAGGAATTCCGCCTGGCGCTTGGCCACCGAGCGCTGGATACTCGCCGGCGGCGGCACGGCGCTGCGGTGGAAGTCGCCGGCGTTCAACAAGGCCGGGTCGAATCGCGTGCTCAAAAACACGGTGCCCGGCAAAGGAGCAGGCAGCGGCCAATGGGCATCGAGTGGGGTACAGCAGGCGGGTAGGGGCGTCATGCGCGACATTTTGCCGAGTTGGCGCGTCAGTGCATAGCCCGTAGTGATAGCCCGTAGTGATAGTCCGTCGTGTATGTCCCCATCGCGCTTCAGGCCGGGTTCAGAGCCCGTTCAGGGGGAGTTCAGGGGCGCTTGCGTAGTGTGGACGCCACAGCCTGAACGCTTAAGAGGTAAGCACCATGACTGCGATCAAGAAACTGCTGTTGGCGTTGACCATGCTCGGTGCCACCGCCGGTGTGCAAGCCAGCGATAGCACGTTTGCCGCTTTTGGCCGAGAGAAAAGCAAAAAAACCGGCAACCTGATCCATCGGGTCAGCTTCGAAGAGGTGAGCGTTCAGGCCGCACCGTGGGGCCGGTCGCTGGTCACCGCGCCTCAACCGGGTTACCGCGCCGGTTACGCGCCTCAGTCTGGCCACTACAATGGCATTAAACTGCGCCCGCAAGACCTGCAGGGCCGCTATTATATCCCTCGCTCGGACTGTTGAATTGCCTTGGAGAGCCTTATGAAATTGCTGGTGGTGGAAGATGAGGCGCTGTTGCGTCATCACCTGTTTACCCGCCTGACCGACAGCGGCCACGTCGTCGAGGCCGTGGCCAATGCCGAGGAAGCCCTGTACCAGACCGGCCAATTCAACCACGACCTGGCGATCATCGACCTGGGGCTGCCCGGCATGGGCGGCCTGGACCTGATCCGGCAACTGCGCACCCAGGCCAAGACCTTTCCGATCCTGATCCTGACCGCCCGCGGTAACTGGCAGGACAAAGTCGAAGGCCTGGCTGCCGGTGCCGACGACTACGTGGTCAAACCGTTCCAGTTCGAAGAGCTGGAGGCGCGGATGAACGCCTTGCTGCGCCGCTCGAGTGGTTTCACCCAGTCCACCATCGTCGCCGGGCCCCTGCTGCTGGACCTCAATCGCAAGCAAGCCTCGCTGGACGAACAACCGCTGGCGCTGACCGCCTATGAGTACCGCATCCTCGAATACCTGATGCGCCATCATCAACAGGTGGTGGCCAAGGACCGTTTGATGGAGCAGCTCTACCCTGATGATGACGAGCGCGACCCAAACGTCATCGAAGTGCTGGTCGGCCGCCTGCGCCGCAAGCTGGAAGGGCCGGCCGGGTTCAAACCGATCGACACCGTGCGCGGCCTGGGCTACCTGTTCAATGAGCGCTGCCGTTGATTCGCTCGCTCCGTGTGCGCCTGATGCTGGCCGCCGCCACCTTGGCGGTGCTGTTCATGCTGGGCTTGTTGCCCGCCATGCAAGGTGCTTTCAGTCTGGCGCTGCAGGATTCGATCGAGCAGCGCCTGGCGTCGGATGTCACCACCCTGATCTCGGCGGCCCGCGTGGAAAATAACCGGCTGCTGATGCCGGCGCAGTTGCCCGATGAGCGCTTCAACCTGACCGACAGCCGCCTGCTCGGCTATATCTACGACCGTGAAGGCCACCTGGTGTGGCGGTCGCGGGCGACCCAGGAAGAAAGGATCAATTACAAGCCGCGCTACGATGGGCGTGGCAACGAATTCGCGCGCATTCGTGAGGCCAACGGCCAGGAGTTCTTCGTCTATGACGTCGAGGTGCGGCTGCTGGGTGGCAAAAGCGCGGCGTTCAGCATTGTCGCCTTGCAACCGGTGCGTGAGTATCAGCTGACCCTCGAAGGCCTGCGCGAGAATCTCTACCTGGGCTTCGGCGCGGCCTTGCTGGTGCTGTTGACGCTGCTCTGGCTCGGCCTGACCTGGGGCCTGCAGGCCCTGCGGCGTCTGAGCCAGGAACTGGACCAGATCGAAGGCGGCACCCGCGAAAGCCTCAGCGAAGAGCACCCCCGGGAATTGCTGCGCCTCACCGGTTCCCTCAACCGTTTGCTGCACAGCGAGCGTGAACAGCGGGCGCGCTACCGCGACTCCCTGGATGACCTGGCCCATAGCCTGAAAACCCCGCTGGCGGTATTGCAGGGGGTGAGCGAAGACATGGCCCAGCGCCCCGAGGAGCGCAGCCAGGCCTGGGTGCTGCAGTCGCAGATCGAGCGCATGAGCCAGCAGATCGGCTATCAATTGCAGCGCGCAAGCCTGCGCAAGAGCGGCCTGGTGCGCCATCAGGTACGCCTGGAGCCGGTGCTGCAGAGCCTGTGCGACACCCTGGACAAGGTTTACCGGGACAAGCGCGTCACCGTGACCCTCGACCTGCCGGACGCCTGCGACGTGCCCATCGAAAAGGGCGCCCTGCTCGAGATGCTCGGCAACCTGCTGGAAAACGCCTACCGCCTATGCGTGAAGCAGGTACGTATCAGCCTGGTGGAGCACCCGGACGGCAGTGAGCTGTGCATCGAAGACGATGGCCCCGGCGTGCCACCGGACCAGCGCGCCCGGATCCTGCAGCGCGGCGAACGGCTTGATCGCCAGCACCCGGGGCAGGGCATCGGGTTGGCGGTGGTCAAAGACATTATCGAGAGCTATCACGCGCGGTTGACCCTGGGCGATTCGGCGCTGGGTGGCGCGGCGTTCAGGATTCACTTTCCGGCCTTGTGAGGGGGGCAGGCCTGCTGCCCACCTTCAACCCTCCTGCGCGCGATACGCCCCCGGTGTCAGGCCGGTCCACTTCTTGAACGCCCGATGAAACGCCGATGGTTCCGAGAACCCCAGCTGTTCTGCAATGTCCTGCAAGGACAAGTCCGCCCGCCCCAAATGGTATATGGCGATATCACGGCGTAACTCATCCTTTAATGCCTGAAAGCTGCTGCCTTCTTCACGCAAATGCCGGCGCAGGGTTTGCGGGCTGATATGCAAATGCTGTGCGACCGCTTCCAGGTCCGGCCAGGGCGTGCGGTCGCGGCTGAGCAAGCGGCGCAGCTGGCTGCTCAGGCTGTCGCCTTCATCGGGTCGAGACAATAGGTCGGCGGGGGAGCGCTGTAAAAAGTGCTTGAGGGTGCGTTCATCCTGCAGCAGCGGCAGGTCTAGGTAACGGCTGGGAAACACCAGACTGCTGTTCGGTGCGGCGAATACCTGGGGGCAAGGAAACAGCAGGTCGTATTCACTGGCGTGGGCCGGCATCGGATAACTGAAGGTGACCTGATGCAGCCGAATACGCTGGCCGATCAACCAACTGCCCAGACGATGCCAGATCACCAGCAGGCATTCACTGAGAAAGTGGTCCGGGTCCCACAGTGGCGAGTCGTCCAGGCTCAAGCGAACGCTGTCGCCTTCGCGTGTCAGCTGCCAGCGCGGGCCGTGGGGGAACAGGCTATAAAATAACAGGCCGCGTTCCAGCGCCTTCTCCAGCGTGCGGCAATGAATCAGCGCATGACACATCATGGCGAAGGTGCCGCGCTTGCTCGGCGCCTGGGCGAAACCCAGGTATTCATCATCCAGCGCCAGCCAGAGCATTTGCAGCAAGCGGGTAAATTGCTCCGGAGCGATACGCGCACGCGGTTCGCTCAGCTGTTCGGGGGTGATACCCACCTGCTGCAACAGGCGCGAGTAGTCGTAACCGGCCCGACGCGCGCCGCCCAGGGCCGCGCGGGCGAAGTGACTGGCGATGGTGCGTTCACGCATGACAGGGCCTCGTCCATGGAAGGACCGATAGTAGCCATCACCCGGAGAGGGTCACAAGGCGGATATCCGCCAAATTGTAGGACGAGATAGGGCGAGTCGGCGGAAATCCGCCACCTTGTTACACGCCCGCCGAGCCTCGGCAAGCCGCAAGCCCTGATGTGCAAAGGCTTTCATCGGTTTTAAACAAAGTGGCATGGCGTTTGCGATAGGGATTACAGCGCAGGATTGTTCCTACAGACCTCGCCAACAACAAATCCCTCCAGTGCAGGAGGGTTCGCAATTCAAGTGTCGTGGGCAATGGCGGATATTTGCCACACGGTGCGATTGAGGAACTTTGCAATGACGACTCGTCAGCCAATCTACAAATCCCTGTATTTCCAGGTGATCGTTGCAATCGTTATCGGTATTTTGCTCGGCCACTTCTACCCGCAGACCGGCGTGGCGCTCAAGCCACTGGGTGACGGCTTTATCAAGCTGATCAAAATGGTCATCGCCCCGATCATCTTCTGCACCGTGGTCAGCGGTATCGCCGGCATGCAAAGCATGAAATCGGTCGGCAAAACCGGCGGTTACGCGCTGCTGTACTTCGAAGTCGTTTCCACCATTGCGTTGCTGATCGGCCTGATCGTGGTCAACGTCGTGCAGCCGGGCGCCGGCATGCACATCGACGTGGCCACCCTGGACGCTTCGAAAGTCGCGGCCTACGTGACCGCCGGTAAAGACCAGAGCATCGTCGGCTTTATCCTCAATGTCATCCCCAACACCATCGTCGGCGCCTTCGCCAACGGCGACATCCTGCAAGTGCTGATGTTCTCGGTGATCTTCGGTTTCGCCCTGCACCGCCTGGGTGCCTACGGCAAGCCGGTGCTGGACTTCATCGATCGTTTCGCCCACGTGATGTTCAACATCATCAACATGATCATGAAGCTGGCGCCCATCGGTGCCCTGGGCGCCATGGCGTTCACCATCGGTGCCTACGGCGTAGGTTCCCTGGTGCAGTTGGGCCAGTTGATGATCTGCTTCTACATTACCTGCGTCCTGTTCGTGGTGGTGGTGCTGGGCGCCATCTGCCGCGCCCACGGTTTCAGCGTATTGAAGCTGATTCGCTACATCCGTGAAGAGCTGCTGATCGTACTGGGTACTTCGTCTTCCGAATCCGCACTGCCGCGCATGCTGATCAAGATGGAGCGTCTGGGCGCGAAGAAATCCGTGGTCGGCCTCGTTATCCCGACCGGCTACTCGTTCAACCTTGACGGTACCTCGATCTACCTGACCATGGCGGCCGTGTTCATCGCCCAGGCGACCGACACCCACATGGACATCACTCACCAGATCACCCTGCTGCTGGTGCTGCTGCTGTCCTCCAAAGGCGCTGCGGGTGTGACGGGCTCGGGCTTTATCGTCCTGGCTGCCACCCTGTCGGCTGTCGGCCACCTGCCGGTTGCCGGCCTGGCGCTGATCCTGGGTATCGACCGCTTCATGTCCGAAGCTCGCGCGCTGACCAACCTGGTGGGTAACGCCGTTGCCACCATCGTTGTGGCCAAGTGGGTCAAGGAACTGGACACCGACAAGCTGCAAAGCGAGCTGGCATCCGGCGGTACCGGTATCTCCGAAACCCGCGAAATCGACGACCTGGGCGTGGCCGAAGGCCCTGCACCTGTGGTCAAGTAAGCTGAAGATGGCGTGAACTAACGCCGACAGCAACACACAAACGCCCCGACTGGTTCGGGGCGTTTGCGTTTCTGGCGCGTCACGGCAGTCGCTTTTGTTTTACAGTAAATGAATCGGTTGAAACGCTTGCGGGAGGTTTTGTGGACAGTGTGGATCTGAATGTCCTGCGCAGCGTGCTGGAATGGCGCCGCGCCGGGCAACGCGTGATGTTGTACAGCGTGGTGCAGACCTGGGGCAGTGCGCCGCGCCCACCGGGGGCAATGTTGGCCCTGCGCGGCGACGGGGTGGTGATTGGCTCGGTGTCCGGCGGTTGCATCGAGGATGACTTGATCGCGCGCCTGCAGGATGGCCGTTTGCCCGACGATGGCCCGCCCGTGCAGTTGGTCACCTACGGCGTCACCCGCGATGAGGCGGCGCGCTTTGGCCTGCCCTGCGGCGGCACCCTGCGCCTGACCGAAGAGCGGGTGGACGACTGGGAGTGGGTCGCGCAATTGCTGGCACGCTGCGAGGATCATCAAATTGTCGCGCGGGAGCTGAACCTGGCCACGGGTAAAGTGACCCTTAACGCCGCGAGCAAGACCGATGCAGTGACCTTTGACGGCCAGTGTCTGCGCGCCATCTATGGGCCTCGCTGGCGCCTGCTGTTGATCGGCGCCGGGCAACTGTCGCGCTATGTCGCGGAAATGGCGCGCCTGCTCGACTTTGAAGTGCTGATCTGTGACCCGCGTGAAGAGTTCGTCTATGGCTGGGAGGAACAGCACGGCCGCTTCGTGCCGGGCATGCCCGATGAAGCGGTGCTCAATATCCAGACCGACGAACGCACGGCGATTGTCTGTCTGACCCACGACCCACGCCTGGATGACATGGCGTTGCTCACGGCGTTGAATTCCAGTGCGTTCTATATTGGCGCCCTCGGTTCGCGGGTCAACACGCAGAAACGACGGGAAAACCTGGCGGCGTTGGGCTTGTCGGCAGAAGCGATTGCACGGTTGCATGGGCCCATCGGCTTGCACATCGGCAGCCACACGCCGGCGGAAATTGCGCTGTCGCTGATGGCGGAAATCGTCGCGATCAAGAACGGCGTGGCGCCTCTGCAGAAAAAGCCGCTGGCGGCGGTTGCCCAGTGACAGTGACGGCGATAGTGCTGGCGGCGGGGCAGGGCAGTCGCTTTCGCGCCGAAGCCGGGGCTGACCGAGACAAGTTGCTGGCACATTGTATTGGGCTCGATGGTGTGACACGGCCAGTCATCGAGCAGGTGCTGGTGAACCTGCCGGCGACGCTTGTTGAGCGCTGGGTGGTGACTTCACCGGAACGCCTTGAGGTGATTCGGTTGGCTGAGGCGCATGGTTGTAAGGTCCTGCTGCTGGAGTCGGCCGGCATGGGCGACAGCATTGCTGCCGCCGTTGCGGCCAGCGCTTGGGCAGAGGGCTGGCTGGTGGTGCTGGGGGATATGCCGTTTATTCGATCCGCGACGATCGAGCGTGTGCTGGCCGATCCGGCAAGTATCACCGTGCCGGTGCATGCCGGACAGTATGGGCATCCGGTGGCTTTCGACCGTGTGTTGGGGTCTGCATTGATGGCGTTGGCCGGCGACCGTGGCGCGAAGGCTTTGTTTGCACTGGCACAGGTGCGGGGCGTGCAGGTGGATGATCCAGGCGTGCTATGGGATGTGGATGTGCCGCAACAGTTGAGTTTCAGCGCCGACTGAATGTGGGAGTGGGCTTGCTCCCGATGATCGTTCCCACGCGGAGCGTGGGAACGATCAAGCTCCCTCCCATATTCGTGCAATAAAAAGCCCCGCCTGATTGCTCAGGCGGGGCTTTTTAATGGCCGATGGAATCAGACGAGAGGTTTAGGCTCGTGCTCTTCTTCCTGTGCCTTGTGCTCTACCGAAGCAGCAGCAGCGGCGGCAGCCTCGGCTTCCTTGCGGCGACGACGCACTTCACGTGGGTCGTTCGGCGCACGGCCGTTTTCAGTCAGGGCGCTTGCCGGTGCAGCTTCAACCACCGGAGCAGCGACTTCGGCCACTACCGGCGCTTCAGCCACGGCTGCAGGCTCAACGACCGGAGCGGGCTCAACCACGGGGGCAGGTTCGACCTCCGGGGTCGGCTCGGCCACTACGACATCAGCAACCGGAGCTGGAGCCTCTTCTACCACGGGGGCAGGAGCGGGCGCTTCAACCGCAGCGGCAGGTTCGGCAGTCCATTGGAAGGCGGTCTGTTCTTCGCGAACTTCACGCACGGCCGGGGCAGCTTCTTCGACAGCCGGTGCTTCAACGACAGCTTCAACATCAGCTTCAACCACGGGTTCAGGCTCGACGACCGGGGCGACTTCAACGGCAACCACTTCGGTCACGGGTTGAGCGTCGCGAACCGGTGCCACTTCCACTTCCGGAACCACTGGGGTTTCGATTGGGGTAGTCGCTTCCACCACCGGTGCTTCAACCACTGGGGTCTCGGCAACGGGCGCTTCTACCGCAGCGGTCTCTTCGACAGCCGCGGTAGCGCGTTCAGCCTGCTCATGGGCCTGGGCTTCAGCAGGTGCGCTGATGGTCGAGCTGGCCACGGCGGCGGTCACGGCCAGGCCGGCAGCCAGGTCGGCACCGGTAGGTTCGGTGTTGGCCGATTCGGCGTTCTCGCCGGCTTCTTCCGAGCCTTCGATCACGTTGCCGTTGGCATCACGCTGACGCTCACGACGGTTGCTGCGACGACGCTGACCACGGGAGCGACGGCGTGGGCGATCGCCTTCGGCGTTGTCCTGGCCCTCTTCCTGCAGTTGCTCTTCGCCGGTCAGCACTTCTTCTTCACTGGCGGCAGCGGCCTGTTCGGCGCGTGGTTGACGCTCTTCACGCGGGGCGCGTGGTTGGCGTTCCTCACGTGGCGCGCGCTCTTCACGCGGCTGGCGAGCCGGGCGTTCTTCGGTGGCAGTAGCAGTAGCAGCGGCTGCGGCGACGGCAGGAGTCGCATCCAGAGGCTCGCGCAGTTCACGTACACGCTCTTCACGCTCGCCACGCGGCTTGCGATCTTCACGCGGGGCGCGTGGCGTACGCGCACGTTCTTCGCGTGGGGCGCGTTCTTCACGGGCTACGGCCGGGGTTTCTTCGCGGGCTTCGCGAGGTGCACGCTCTTCACGGGGCGCGCGCTCTTCACGCGGGGCACGTTCTTCGCGCGGCTTGCGCTCTTCGTCACGACGACCGTTGCGGTTGCGGCTCTGCTGACGACCGTTGCGACGCTCTTCGTTACGTGCCGGGCGTTCAGTAGCGGTTTTTTCAACCACAACCGGGGCAGCCGGTTCTTCCTTGGTGGCGAACAGGCTGACCAGCGACTTCACCAGCCCTTTGAACAGGCTTGGCTCAGGCAGGGCGGCCGGCGCGGCCACCGGGGCAGCCGCTTCGGCCGGTACC